>CAMWHX010000122.1 GCA_947174155.1 uncultured Porphyromonadaceae bacterium | reverse complement strand
TCCAAATTAGGAATAAGGGTCATTCTTCTTAGATGGGGCCTAAGTAGAAAAGAATCCGGAAGCCTGCGCATTGGCTCTGACGACCGGATTCGGGAACGGGTATGTATGTACTATTATCCGGGTGTTACGGATTTGGGGGTATTGTTAATCAGAGCTTTGGCTCAGAGGCGGACCTTGACGGCCTTGTCACCCTGCACACGGATGAAGATTCCGTGCTCGGGGTTGGCAACGCGTACGCCCATGAGGTTGTAGTAGCTTACCTCGCCTGCCTCAGCCTCTACCATCTCGGCGGAAACTTCGAGGTTATCAGTACCTACGACATAGGTGAACTCGTGAGTAAACAAGCCGGCAGCGACGGGGATATAGAGGTTCATGTTGAGCACCTCACCGATGGAATAAGTTGCAGAGGTGGTTGCGGTGCGTACGCCATTGGGCATCGTGAAGTCGTTGAGGACATTGTTGATAAATACGCTGCCCGGGACGATTCCGACAGGTTCGCCTGCACTCCATACGATATCTGCGTTGACAGTCAGAGTCTGATCCTCGTTGTAGACGACCGTATATTCCAGAGTGTAGGGGTAGTTCTTGACACCGTCAAGATTCTGCTCGTAGCTTCCTTCTGCGGAGCCCTTGAAAGTGGCACCGGGCTTTACAACCGGGGGTTCGGGCTTGTCACCATCCTTGTAGAAGTAGACGTTGGCGAGATAACCCTCGACGAGCTTACCCTGGTCAAACTTGATCTGGAAGATATCTGAGAAGTTGACGTTGTTGAAATATGTCAGGGGAACGTTGTAAGTGTTCCACTCATTTAGCTTCACCTCGGGAGCAACCCAGCCGCGTTCCTGATCCGGGCTGATGGGAGTGAAGCCAAAGGTTGTCTTCTCGCAGGGGTAGAAGCTTACAGACATGAAGTCATAGTCTGAGACGTCGAAGTGAGTCGGGAACTCCCATCCGAGGTAGTTGAAGTTGGTGAGACGCACTGCCTGACCACCATCGAGGTTTACGGTCTCACACTGTGTGGACTGACCCCAGCCACCGATATTGTAAGCCATATTGCCGTAGGGGCTGAAGACTGAGAGGACGTCAGACTCGGGAAGAGTCATGGCAGGAATGGATGTCGGGGGGATGATCTCCGGAGTCTCGGGAGCTTTCCACGCATCATCGAGGTTGGTATAGACGATATCGTCGAAGTAGATGATGCTCTCGGGCTTTCCACCTTCCATCACTACAGAGAAGACATAGCCTTGACCCTTGCCAACGTAGTCATTCCACTGCTGAGCTACCTGAGGATAAGAGGTGGCCACGGGGAGAGAGACTGCATTCCACTTGCCGATCTGATCCTCTGCCACGGTCCAGGTGTAGTTCTCCTCCACACCCTGGTTGGCAGTCAGTCGTACAGTGTAGGTGGCAGTCGCAGTGGCATACCATTTGAAGTTCAGAGTAGCGGAGTGGAGAGGACCGGTAAGCTGAGCAGTGCCGTCGCAGAAGATACCCATCGAGGCAGCTTCGCCGCCGTTATCGGCCTTGAAGGAATAGACCTTGTTGGCGGAATCGGAGGGATCTTCAGCGGCAAAATCCATGCCGGCTGCCCACCATCCGTAGACATTGAGACCGGCACCGAGCTGACCGTTGTCATAGACTGTGTAGTCTGTAGCGAAGGCCGGAAGCAGAGCCGCGGAGGCCATCGCGAGTGATACGAGTCGTTTCATAAACGAGTGAGTTGTTGGTTTGTTATTTGATTATTTAAGCCAATTGTATAGTTTATTGTGGTGAAATGCTTCGCGGTAAGTGCGCGATGCTGATTTCGTTGCAAAGTTAACGTTTAAGTCTGAATCAACCAAATATATGCCCGTTTTTTGTGTCATTTTTCAAGAAAATGCAAGCCATTGGTGGAAAATATGGCTGAAGAGAGTAGGAATTTGGGCCTGAGGGGAGTCACAGCATGATGATACGCTGGTTGGAGGACCCCCTGAACAGGAGATCCGGGTCGCGTAGCGACTCGATGAAGGGGCCGTCGACGATGGCGTCAAGCCAGGGGATTGGAAGCGACAGGCGCGGAGAGGCCGTAATCTGCTCGTAGGTGAATCCGGTATAGAGCCACACTCCCAGGCCCGCCTCCTTGACAGCACGGGCGAGGGCTGCCGTCTCTTCGGGATGATATAGGGGATCCCCCCCGGTCAGGGTGACATCAAACTCCTCCTCGCGTACCACGGCCATAATCTCATCGAGACTCATCTCGACGCCGGCGGAGTGGTCCCATGAGTCGGGATTGTGACATCCCGGGCAAGCGTGGTCACATCCGGCAATGTAGATTGACGTGCGAAAGCCGGGGCCGTCGACTGTCGTGCCCCGGCGTATATCGAGTATTCGCATCACTTGTGGACCACGCGGTCTCTGAGTTCGGCGAGTTTGCCGGAATTCCAGCGGTCGGTGGTGCCGACAAGGTAAACGGTGATACGCTGGATTGTCTCAAATTTAGCGCCACACTTCGGACCCTCCGTCTGCTCCTTATAGGCGTTTTCGTAGCCACACTGCGGGCAGTGATTGCGGTTATGGTTGACCGATCCGTATCCCATATCATAGCGGTCCATCATATCGACGATCTGCATGATCGCCTCCTCATTGTGAGTGGCGTCCCCGTCAATCTCGACATAGAATATATGGCCGCCGCGAGTCATCTCGTGATAGGGAGCTTCAACCTTGGCTTTGTGGCGTGGTGAACAGTGATAATATACCGGAACATGGTTGGAGTTGGTATAGTAGTCCTTGTCAGTGACACCGGGGATCTCGCCGAAGGTCTTGCGGTCACCCTTGGTGAATCGTCCCGATAGACCCTCCGCGGGGGTGGCGAGGATGGAGAAGTTGTGCTGATATTGCTCAGAAAACTCATTGGCCAGCTCGCGCATGCGTCCGACGATGCGCAACCCTAAGGCCTGACTCTCCTTGTTCTCACCGTGATGATGTCCTGTCAGCGCTATCAGACACTCTGCAAGACCGATGAAGCCGATACCGAGAGTGCCCTGATTGATGACCGGCTCGATGGTATCGGTAGGGAGGAGCGACTCGCCACCGTTCCAGAGATTCCACATGACCATGGGAAACTGCTTTGCGAGCGCAGTCTTCTGGAAGTCGTAGCGCTCACACAGCTGGCGGGCCGTCAGTCGCATCAGGGAGTCAAGATTTGTCATGAAGGTCTCTATGCGTTCCTTCTCATCAATGATGCCACGGACTTCGAGCGCGAGGCGCACGATGTTGAGTGTCGTGAAGGAGAGGTTGCCACGGCCGACGGATGTACGGGGGCCGAAACGGTTTTCAAAGACACGTGTGCGGCACCCCATGGTCGCAACCTCATGCATGTATCGCTTCGGGTCATCGGAATGCCAGTCGGGATCCTGATTAAACTAGGCATCGAGGTTGAGGAATTTGGGGAAGAAGCGACGGGCAGTCACCTTGCAGGCGAGTCGGTAGAGATCGTAGTTGGGGTCTTCGGGGAGGTAGGAGACACCACGCTTCTTCTTCCATATCTGGATTGGGAATATGGCAGTCGCGCCGTTGCCGACACCCTCATAAGTGGAGTTGAGGAGCTCGCGGATCACGCATCGACCCTCGGCCGAGGTGTCGGTGCCGTAGTTGATAGAGGAGAATACCACCTGATTGCCGCCACGGGAGTGGATGGTATTCATATTATGAATGAAGGCCTCCATCGCCTGATGCACGCGGGCTACGGTCTTGTTGACGGCATGCTGCACCATGCGCTCCTCCCCGCTGAGCCCGTCAAGCGAAATCTGGTTATAATCCTTAAACTCGCGGTCAAGGCAGTGGGAGAGATCGGCGCCGGTCAGTTCTTCGATCTTGTGGATCTCCTCCTTATAGGTAGCTCGCACGAAGGGGGCGAGGTAGAAGTCGAAGGCGGGGATAGCCTGGCCACCATGCATTTCGTTTTGAGCTGTCTCGAGAGAGATACAAGCCATGACGGCAGCGGTCTCGATGCGTTTCGGGGCGCGGCTCTCGGCATGTCCCGCGGAGAATCCCCGTGACAGTATATGGTCGAGGGGGTGCTGCACGC
>CAMWHX010000121.1 GCA_947174155.1 uncultured Porphyromonadaceae bacterium | reverse complement strand
TTTGAAAATTATAAAAAAAATACTAAATTTTGCATACTAAATTTTTAGTTTTTACAGGTATATACAGTAACATCAAAACACTAAGACCAAAATAACCAGAATTAAAGAAACATGACAAAGATTGGTATCAACGGTTTCGGCCGTATCGGACGTTTCGTGTTCCGCGCCTCCACCAAGCGTGATGACATCGAGGTAGTAGCCATCAACGACCTTCTGCCGGTCGACTACATGGCATACATGCTGAAGTATGACACAATGCACGGTCGTTTCGACGGCACCGTAGACTATGATCTGGAGAAGAGCCTGCTGATCGTCAACGGCAAACCCATCCGCGTGACTGCATGCCGCGACCCGAAGGAGATCGGCTGGGGCGAAGCAGGTGCAGAGTATGTGGTTGAGTCCACAGGTCTCTTCCTGACCAAGGAGAAGGCTCAGGCTCACCTCGACGCAGGTGCCAAGTATGTCGTGATGTCTGCTCCTGCCAAGGACGACACCCCGATGTTTGTATGCGGCGTCAACCTCCCCTCATACGTGCCCGGCACTCAGATCGTCAGCAACGCTTCCTGCACCACCAACTGTCTGGCTCCCATCGCCAAGGTTCTGCACGAGAACTTCGGCATCAAGGAGGGTCTGATGACTACCGTACACTCCACTACCGCTACTCAGAAGACCGTAGACGGTCCCTCCATGAAGGACTGGCGCGGTGGTCGTGCCGCTTCGGGCAACATCATCCCCTCCAGCACCGGCGCTGCCAAGGCTGTAGGTAAGGTTATGCCCGCCCTCAACGGCAAGCTGACCGGTATCTCGATGCGTGTCCCCACCCTGGACGTATCCGTAGTCGACCTGACTGTCAACCTCGAGAAGCCCGCTACCAAGGAGCAGATCTGCGCTGCCATGAAGGCTGCCAGCGAGGGTGAGCTGAAGGGTGTGCTCGGTTACACCGAGGACGCAGTGGTAAGCTCCGACTTCCTGGGCTGCCCCCTGACCTCTATCTTCGACGCAACTGCCGGTGTATATTTGACCGACAACTTCGTGAAGGTCATCTCCTGGTATGACAACGAGATCGGTTACTCCAACAAGGTGCTCGACCTGATCGCTTACATGAAGAAAGCCAACGGCTAATTCTTAGCCCGATCAACCTGAAAAAATGTCGCCCTGTCTCGTCATTCGAGACAGGGCGACATTTTTTGTGTATCTATGCGAAATCGGCGATTCAGCATACTGCGTGGCGCGAAGGTGATGATAAAAATGGCAAAAGAGCGGGATAATTGGGCGTTAAGGGGTGGTATGAAAACATTTTTTAAAAAATCTTTGCAAAAAGTTTGGTAATGTTAAGAATTGTTGCTATCTTTGCCATTGTGATTCCGCAGCCCCCGATTTTTCCGGTCTGACGTGCTACCGGATTCGGTCATCAGCGACAGATCAGCGCGGGGATGAGGTAGCCACATGTACAGAAGAAATGTTTGGTTGAATACGGGTGGGTAGACACCATTTCGCATGGCCTGCGCATGAGAGAGAATCATGAAGAGTGCCGTGGCGACAAGTCTACCGGCACGCTGCGCTCTCCACAAGGTCGCGGGGTGTCCTGCTAAGGTCTTCCGCCGTGATGCCGGAGGACCTTTGTTTTGCGCCGGAGAGGGGTGCTGATTTTGTGGCCGGGAAGAGTTGAGATTGGGAAGAGAGATGGGGAGATACGGTCCGGGGGGTTAGCGTTGCCACGTGCGGCGCAGGGAGTCGAGGGGGAGGGCATCGAGGGCGTCGGGCATCTGGCCGAGGAGCTCGTCGATAATGCGCTCGGCTCGCTTGGAGCCATGGAGGGAGGCCCGAAGATAGTATTTCAGTGATTCCGTGTAGTTGTAGGGTAATCCCTGACCGCGTGAGAAGGCGTCTCCGAGGAGGAGATAGAGGGGAGCGATGACGGAGTCGGAAGGCATTAGATCCGGACGGCTGTCGGTGAGGGAGACGTAGTTCCATGCTCCGGCGGGAAGTCCGGCTTCAGCCGCCCGGAGATACCAGTCGGCGGCCTGCACGGTGTCAGGAGTCACACCTATACCTGACGATAGCAACCATCCCATATTGTTGGCGGCCCGCGGGTCCCCCTGTTGGGCAGCCCCTTCGATCCAACCTATACCCACCACGGTGTCAGGTGAGATTCCCTCACCCGTCAGCAAGCGGTAGCCATACATCGACTGAGCCTCCACATCTCCCAATATGGCCGCTTCGCGATATAGTCGCGTAGCCTCCACCTGGTCCGGGGCTATGGTGTCGAAACCTGTCTCATGCACATAGGCCAGTCGCCGCAGAGCCCGGGCATCTCCTCGGGCTGCATCAGCGGCAAGAGCCCGCAGTGCTAACCGCTGCGGAGGCACAGTATCCGACAGGGATGTGACGACCGAGTCTGCGGGCGCCGTCTCAGGGTGAACTGAACTGCATGTCGGCTCAGAAGCAACCACCGCGGCAGAGACAGCGACGACTCCGGCGAGCAGGGGGAGAATATGAAGCGATGAGGGATACATAGGGTTTAAGTTCAGGCGCCACCCTTGGGAGTGAGGGTGATGAGGGGTACTACCATCTCCTCCAGAGAGATACCGCCGTGCTGGAAGGTGCCGTCGTAATACTGCACGTAGTAGTTGTAGTTGTTGGGATAGGAGAAGAAATCCTCGTTGGTGGCATAGATGAAGGTGCTCGAGAGGTTGGGGGAGGGGAGACCGAAGCGTTTCGGATCCTTCATCTCGTAGACCTGCTTGACGTTGTATTTCAAATTCTTGCCGACTTTATAGCGAAGATTGGTGTTGGTGTTGCGGTCACCGATGACCTTGATAGGGTTATCGACGCGTATGGTACCGTGGTCGGTGGTGAGGATAATCTTATAACCCAACTCGGCCAGACGGCGAAACATGTCGACGGCCGCTGTGTGGCGGAACCAGCTCTCCGTCAGTGAGCGGTAGGCGGCATCGGAGTTTGCCAGCTCGCGTATCATCTTCGACTCGGTGCGGGCGTGGGAGAGCATGTCGATGAAGTTGAGCACCACGACATTCAGCGGAGTGTCGCGCAGGGAGGAGAGGCGTGAGATAAACTTCTCGACGGCCTGCGAGTCGTTGAGTTTGTTATAGCTGAACTTGTCGGAGCGACGGAAGCGGTCGATCTGAGTGCGGATAAGCTCCTCCTCATGGATATTCAGCCCCTCATCCTCATCCTCCTCGACCCATAGTTTCGGAAACATAGTGGCGATCTGCAGGGGCATCAGGCCGGCGAAGATAGCGTTACGGGCATACTGTGTCGATGTCGGCAGGATAGTGGTGTAGAGATCCTCACTGACGTTGAAATATTCGGACACCAGGGGTGCCACCATGCGCCACTGGTCGAGACGGAAGTTGTCGATGAGCATGAAGCAGACCTTGTCGCCGGCATCGAGCAGGGGGAAGACACGACGCTTGAAGATGTCGGGACTCATCAGGGGACGCTCCTCCCCTTGTGCGTCAAGCCAATCCTCGTAGTTTCGCTTGACAAACTTGCAGAAGCTCGAATTGGCGTCCCGTTTCTGCATACGCAGCATCTCGTCCATGGCGGAATCCGTCTCGGCGAGTTTCATCTCCCAGAAGACGAGCTGGCGGTATACCTCCATCCAGTCCTCCAGAGAGTCGGCGGAGTTAATGGCAGCCGATATGGAGGAGAACTCCTGCTGATATCCGCTCGAAGCCTGCTGGGCCACTATGCGGCCCGAGTGGAGGTTCTTTTTGAGCGAGAGGATTATCTGGTTGGGGTTGACGGGCTTAATAAGATAGTCGGCTATCTGGTTGCCGATAGCCTGGTTCATGATATTCTCCTCCTCAGACTTGGTGATCATGATGACCGGGACCTCGGGATGTTTGAGCTTGATGCGGTTGAGAGTTTCCAAGCCGGAGAGTCCGGGCATATTCTCATCGAGAAGGATCATGGCATAGGGCTCACGGTCAAGCGCATCGAGGGCGTCACTGCCGTTGGAGACGGTGGTGACGTCATAGCCTTTGGCTTTGAGAAAGAGGATGTGGGGCTTGAGGAGATCAATCTCATCGTCGGCCCAGAGTATCTTGTCCATAT
>CAMWHX010000120.1 GCA_947174155.1 uncultured Porphyromonadaceae bacterium | reverse complement strand
GTGATAGACATTATAGTTGGAGTTGCGCACCTGGCCGTAGCGGTCATAACCGTAGGTCGGATTATACTGATAGTTGGAGTTGCCGCCGGTCATGTAGTTACCGACCTCCTGCCATCCCATGATTGTCAGACCGTTGTTCTTGTCAC
The DNA here is from genome assembly GCA_947174155.1 of uncultured Porphyromonadaceae bacterium. The sequence continues at coordinate 3,950 of CAMWHX010000120.1, read as the reverse complement.
GCTTCCAGTGGTTCTGAGGTGAACCGAAAGCGGTCAGAGAGAGCTGGTGGGCAGCGTTGATGCGCTTGGAGATGGTGAGAAACCAGGTGTAGGAGTCAAACTTGGTGCCCTGAATGTATCCGTCGCCCCACTTGCGGGTACCCAGGATAGTCACGGCCCAGCCATTGTCCATAAGACCGGTAGAGGCGGAGAAACCGATATTGTTCATACCGTCGTTGCCCATGCCGTAGAAGGCCATACCGCCACGTTTGGCATCGAGCGAGCGGGTGGTGATGTTGATAGTGCCGCCGACAGAGGGGGAGGAGAGGATGGCAGCGCCCAGACCGCGCTGAGTCTGCATCGACGAGGTCACGTCGGAGAGACCGGCCCAGTTACTCCAGTAGAGGCCGCCCCACTCCATGTCGTTGACGGGGATACCGTTGACCAGAGCGGCGAGGTTTTCGGTCTTGAAGCCGCGCATGTTGATCTTGGCGTCTCCATATCCACCGCCATCCTTGGTAGCCCAGACACCGGGAGTGGTCTTGAGAACTTCAGGAAACTCCTGGTTGCCGAGTTTGATCTCGATAGTCGGTGCGTCGAGAGTGGAGACGGCTACCGGAGTCTTACGCGTGCGGGCGATAGACTGGGTCACGACGACGTCCTGCAGCATCTTCTCCGACACTTCGAGCACGACCGTCACGTCGCGTGTCGCTTTCGAGATACGGATGTCACGAGGTTCATAGCCGACGTAGGCTATGTTTAGGTCCTTGGCACCGTCGGGGACTTTGAGGGAGAAAGCTCCGTCGATGTCGCAAGACGTGGCGATGTTGGTGTTGGGAACACGTACGGTTGCGCCGATCAGCGGCTCACCCTCGGTGTCAACCACCACGCCCGAGACCTGGAAATCGGCCATGGCGCTGACCGAAGTCATCGCAATCATAGCGGCCGGAAGTAAGAGTCTCTTCTTCATGATGTGATATAATTAGTGGAACTTTAATAATTCATAATTCGGAATTTTGGATTGGTCCCGATTTGTCAGGTGAATCGCAATTTATAATGAGGTTGGTCCCGATGTATCGAGATTAATCGGGAGAATCGAGATTAATCTCGATAAATCAAGGAATATGCTCGAAACTCCCGGCAATCTAATTCAAAATTCAACATTCAAAATTCAACATTACTCCGTCGGTTTCTTCTTCTTCATCTTGACGCGCATGGTGTCGAAGCCCTTGCCGTAGACACCGTTGACGGCTCCCTGAGTGATGAAGGCATTATCGTCGATAGCCTTTACGATACGGAAGATTGTGACAGCTTCATAATGTCGGCACCAGACCATCAGGATCTTCATATCTTTCTTGGTATACCATCCCATGCCGTCGAGCACCGTCACACCGCGGTGTGCCTCCGTGTTTATGACATCGGCTATCTCCTCCCACTTGCGCGAGAAGATCATGAACTGAGTGGCCTGACGGTTGGTATTGATGACCATATCGGTGCAGTAGGCGATGATCGCGGTGATGACCAGACCGTAGACTATCAGCGGTATACGCACTTCCAGACGCTGCTCGAAAGTGCCGTCGAAGGGGAGCAGAAGGGAGGAGCAGACGATCGTCATATCGACGAAGATCATCGTACGCCCGATACTGACATTGCTGACTTTCGACACCATGGCCGCTACGATATCAGTACCTCCGGAGGAACCGTTGTGGATGAAGACCGTGCCGACACCGATGCCCGACAGAATAGCACCAATGACAGATGACATCGTGACGTCGGCCAGTATAGGATGCCCCAGACCCATGAAGAAGTTCTCGAAGAAGCCTATGCTCAATGCAATCACGGTGGCGCTGAATATCGTGCGCAATACAAAGGTACGTCCAACCAGGCGATAAGCCATCGCCAGCAACAGCATGTTGAGGACATAGGAAGTGACAGCCACAGAAATGGTGCCTCCGGTGGCAAAATAGATCAGGGTACCAATACCGGTCAGACCACCCATCACGATGTGGTGTGGTAGGATAAAGGCTGTGAAGCCGACAGCATAGAGCATCAAGCCGAAGACGATCATCACATAGTCTTTCAGGCTCGTAAGAGACGCTATATTGATGCGCTTAGTCATTTAGTTATATTTTAGTCAGTTAAAGCCCTCAGGACGGTATTAGGCCGAGAGAGGGTATGGAATTCGGTGCAAAGTTAATACTTTCCCGTGAAACTATACGATTTCGGAGGTGAAAGTTTGCATTTTGCACTGTTTTGCCCCCTCTTTCACTCAGTTTTAACGTTCAAGAATGGCAAATTAGCAAGAGCCTCGGGCTTCACCCATACTATCTCCGGATCCCGTTTCAGCCAGGTGAGCTGCTTCTTCGCATAGACACGCGTGTTTTTGGCCATGCGGGCGATAGCCGTTTCGAGATCCCACCGACCCTCGAAATAATCAAACATCTCCTTGACCCCTACGGTATTGAGACTGTTGAGACCTTTAAGAGGGTAGAGACGGCGGCACTCCTCGACGAGTCCGCGGTTTCTCATCATATCCACCCTTCGGTTGATGCGATCGAAGAGTTGCTCGCGCGGCAGGTCGATGGCGAGTTTGATTATCTCGAAGGGGCGCGAGACGCGCTGCCCCGTGCAGAGCTCACTGTAAGGTCTCCCCGCTGCGCGCGTTATCTCCACAGCGTGGAAGACCCGTTTGGTGTTCAGCAGGTCTACACGGTTGTAGCTCACCGGATCCACACGACGGAGCTCCTCACGCAGCCACTCCGCGCCCCTCTCGTCAAGCTCTCGTTTCAGCCCTTCGCGGATATCGTCGGGCACTGTCGGGAGTTGGTCTATGCCATGGCAGAGGGCATCTACATACATCATCGAACCGCCGCATACCACTACATCCTCATGCCCCTCGTCCCAGAGGCGCCCGGCGATGGAGAGTGCATCATCCTCAAACATCGCCGCACTGTAATATGCCTCCGGATCGAGACACTCCAGCAGATGGTGCTTCACCCCCTCCCGCTCCTCCGGCGAGGGGACTGCGGTGACTATTGGCATCCCCCGGAAGATCTGGCGCGAGTCGGCAGAGATGATCTCAGTGTTCAGTCGTCGGGCTATGGATACGGCAAGGGCCGACTTCCCTGAGGCAGTCGGCCCTGTGATTACTATCAGTCTGCGCATCAAGTTATGCAGCGTCGCCTTCGTGTCAAGCCTTTGCGGCTACCAGACGGCAGATATTCACGATTACGTCAGTAGCCTTCTCCATCGACTGGATGGCTACAAACTCATAGCGGCCATGGAAGTTCTCGCCGCCGGCAAAGATGTTGGGGCAGGGGAGACCCTTGAACGAGAGCTGGGCGCCGTCCGTGCCCCCACGGATAGGCTGCACGCGGGGTGTCACACCGGCGTCGCGCATGGCCTGCTCGGCAGTCTCGATGATGTGCATCACCGGTTCGATCTTCTCGCGCATGTTGTAGTACTGATCTGTGAGTTCTACAGTGCAGCAACCGGGATACTCCTCATTGAGCTTGCGCCCTAAGTGCTCCATCTCGCGCTTGCGGCTCTCGAAGCGTGCACGGTCATGGTCGCGGATGATATAGCTCAGGGTTGTCTCCTCCACTGTGCCGTTGATTCCGACAAGATGATAGAATCCCTCGTAGCCCTCGGTGTGCTCCGGAGTCTCCCAGCTGGGGAGCATGGAGATGAAGCGGTTGGCTACACGGATGGAGTTGACCATCTTATGTTTGGCGGTACCGGGGTGTACATTGCGACCCTTGATAATGACCTTGCAGCCGGCAGCGTTGAAGTTTTCATATTCCAGTTCGCCGACAGCGCCCCCATCCATTGTGTAAGCGAAATCGGCGCCGAAGAGGGGCACGTCAAACTTGTGGGCACCCTTACCGATCTCCTCGTCGGGATTGAAGGCGATACGGATCTTGCCGTGCTTAATCTCGGGATGAGCTTGCAGATGAGCCACGGCCGAGAGG
>CAMWHX010000119.1 GCA_947174155.1 uncultured Porphyromonadaceae bacterium | reverse complement strand
GTTACGGCCTGGGTGACCACAAGAAAGATGACGCAATCTTCAACACCCCGACCCCCTATATGGATTCACTCGTACGCGACTATCCCCACTCTCAGCTGGAAGCTTCGGGTGAAGATGTGGGTCTTCCCGCAGGCCAGATGGGAAACTCCGAAGTCGGACACCTGAATATCGGCGGCGGGCGCGTCGTATATCAGGACCTGGTCAAGATCAATCGTGCGATAGCCGACGGATCCTTTGCCGCCAACCCCGAGATCAAAGCCGCCTTCTCCTACGCCAAGGAGCATAACGTCCCCATACATTTCATGGGCCTGACCTCAGCCGGAGGTGTACACTCCTCACTGGACCACCTATACGCACTGTGTGACACTGCAAAGGCATATGATCTCAAACAGGTCTATATCCACGCCTTCATGGATGGTCGTGACACCGACCCGCGCAGCGGTGCCGGATTCCTGCGCGAAGTGGAGGCTCACTGCGCTCAGAGCGCCGGGACAATCGCCAGCGTCATCGGCCGATACTACGCCATGGACCGTGATCACCGTTGGGATCGTCTTAAGGAGGCGTATAACCTGCTGGTCTATGGACGCGGCAAGGAGACCGACGATGTCATCAAGGCCGTCGAGGAGTCTTATGCCGAGGATGTGACCGACGAGTTTATCAAACCCATCGTCAACGATCGCGTCGACGGTCGCATCGGTGCCGGGCACGTAGTCATCTTCTTCAACTACCGTAACGACCGCGCCAAGGAGCTGACAACCGTGCTGACTCAGCATCCCGAGGATGGCATGAACCCCATCCCCGATCTGCAATATTACTGCATGACCCCCTACGACGATTCCTTCAAGGGTGTCCATGTCATCTTCAATAAGGCTGATGTCGACAACACTCTCGCCGAGTATCTGTCGGCCAATCAGATGAAGCAGCTCCATATCGCTGAGACAGAGAAGTATGCCCATGTGACCTTCTTCTTCAACGGAGGTCGTGAGAAGCCCTTCGACGGCGAGGACCGTATCCTTGTGCCCTCACCCAAGGTGGCCACTTATGATCTCCAGCCCGAGATGTCGGCTCCCGAGGTGACAGAGAAACTGGTCGCTGCCATCAACACCGAGAAGTATGACTTCATTGTGGTCAATTTCGCCAATGGCGACATGGTGGGCCACACCGGTGTCTATCCGGCAATCCAGAAGGCTGTCGCCACTCTTGACACCTGTGTCGAGAAGGTCATCGAGGCTGCCAAGAGCCACGGCTATGAGGCAATCATCATCGCCGACCACGGTAATGCCGATCATGCGATGAACGCTGACGGTACCCCCAATACCGCTCATTCACTCAATCCCGTCCCCTTCATCTATGTAGGCCACAAGGAGGCCAAGGTGCGCAACGGCCGTCTGGCTGACGTCGCTCCCTCCATCCTGCATATCCTCGGTCTCAAGCAACCCTCCGAGATGACCGGTGAGGATCTCATCAGCGACTGAACAGACATTCCCAACCCCCTCACATAAGACTATGAGGAAATTATTCAGATATACAGCGGCCGTCGTCATGCTCTGCATGGCGGTGGCCGCTGTGGCCAAGGCCCCGTCGCGCCTTGTGATACTTCATACCAACGACACCCACTCCCTGATCGAACCCGATGCCAAGGGGCGCGGTGGAGTTTTGCAGCGCAAGGCTGTCTTCGACAGTGTCCGTAAGGCTGAGAAGAACCTGCTACTCGTCGATGCCGGCGATGCTGTCCAGGGTTCGCTATACTTCAAGTTCTTCCGCGGCGACGTGGAGTATCCTCTGATGAATATGCTCGGATACGATATCCGGATCTTGGGTAATCATGAGTTTGACAATGGTCTGGAAGACCTCGCCAGACACTGGCGCACGGTCAAGGCTGCCTCCCTGTCGACCAACTATGACTTCGACGACACTCCGCTGAAAGGGATGTTTGATCCCTGGGTGGTGAAGCGTATCGACGGCCATAATGTCGGCTTCCTGGGTATCAATGTGGATCCGGAGAGTCTGATAGCGAAGGCCAACTACGAGGGTATGGACTTCGATGAGGTTATCGAGTCGGCCAACGAGACGGCTAAGTTTCTTAAAGAGAAGAAGCACTGTGACGTGGTCGTGGCGGTGACCCACATAGGTTATGTGAAGGAGAACGAGAAGACAACCGATGTCGAGCTTGCCCGCGCGAGCCGTGATATAGATATCATTATCGGTGGTCACAGCCACACCCTGATCGACCCCTCCGATCCTGCCGGAAAACCATATATGATACCCAACGCCGACGGAAAGGATGTGCTGGTAGCCCAGGCCGGGAAGTCGGGACTCTATGTGGGGCGTATCGAGATTGACCTCGACCGTGCCGCCAAGGGTGAGCGCAACGCCTCCTACTCCCTGATACCCGTCACCGACCGTTTCGCACCCGAGACTCTCGACAAGAACATGACCGCTTTCCTGAGCAAGTATAAGCATAAGGTGGATTCCGTCAATGCCCGTCCTGTGGGTTGTGTAGCCACCGACATGGTCAACTCGGCCCGTGTCGGAGCCTTCCCCAACTGGACCGCAGACTTCGGTCGCTGGTATGGTCATATGCTTGTCGACAGCCTTAGGGCTGCCGGTCATGACATACCCCCTCTGGATCTGTCGATCATGAATGTGGGGGGAATACGTTCCCCCTGGTCGGCAGGGACACTGACCGAAGGTCAGGTCCTCTCGACTTTCCCCTTCTCCAACCATATGGTACTTATGCGTATCAAGGGTGAGGATCTCATCGAGACAATGCGTATGGCAGCCCGCAAGGGTGGAGAGGCGATCAGCAGCGACGTGCGTGTAGTCAGTGATGCCGAGGGGAATCTGCAGCATGTCATAGTAGACGGGCGCGAAGTGGATCCCGACCGGGAATATCTGCTGACTACCATAGATTATCTCGCCTGGGGCAATGACGACATGGTGCCTCTCGCCGAGGGGGAGTGGATCTACAGTGAGGATCACGAGATGGTGGCTGACATGATGCGCTACATCAGCTGGCTCCGCGAGATGGGGATCCCCGTCGAGGGAGATCCGACTCCGAGATTCATCCGTCAGCAGTGAAGCGCAGGACTCTCTTCATATCCCAGGCTGTCTTCGTGACGATGATGGCAGGATGCTGTCACTCGGACAGAGGGACGGCTGACTCCACCCCTTCCTCCCCTGTGGAGGAAAATGACATTACGGCTCGGGCTTATGCCCGGGCCGACTCCATTTATGCCCTTATGAGCGCGGAGGAGAGAGTGGGACAGATTTTCATGCCCTCCATCTATGCCATGGCCGACACCCCGACATTGGGACGGTTGGAGGAGTGGTATGCAGATTATGCCATAGGGGGGATAATATTGCTGAAGGGGGATCTGACCGGGAGCCGCACTCTGTCGGAAACTCTTGATTCCATCAGTGCCCACGGGGTAATACCCTGGGTGGCGATTGATGCCGAATGGGGGCTGGGAATGAGACTCTCTGATGCTCCGAAGTATACGCCTAACGGTCGTCTGCCGGCTGATACGGCTGATACGGACATGTATGAACACGGGATGGAGATAGCAGGCCAGTGCCGGCGTGCGGGGATCAACATGGTCCTCGGTCCCGTGCTGGATGTGTGTGATCCCGCCGGAGGGGGAGTGATCGGGGTGCGATCCTTCGGGGCTGATCCGGTGAGGGTGGCAGACCTCGGATGCGCATATGCGCGTGGACTTGAGGATGGGGGAGTGGTCAGTGTGGCCAAGCACTTCCCGGGTCACGGGACGACCCGTACGGATACCCACCGGGGACTCGGAGTGATAGCCCGCAGTCTGCATGAGATGGACAGTCTTGATTTAGTCCCCTTCAGGCGATATGTGGAGATGGGACTGACTGCAGTGATGGCGGGTCATCTCGCGGTGCCCGCGCTCGATTCGCGTCTTCTCCCGGCTGCCGTGTCGCCGGTAGTGCTACGTGATCTGCTGCGTGACGAGCTCGGCTTCCGCGGGCTGGTGCTCACAGATGCCCTTAATATGGATGGGGCCGAGGGTCACACGGCGTTGGATGCGCTCCGCGCCGGAGCTGATATAGTGCTTGCCCCGGCTGACCTCGGAGCCGAATATGAC
>CAMWHX010000118.1 GCA_947174155.1 uncultured Porphyromonadaceae bacterium | reverse complement strand
CAGTATGGCCAGTACCGTCGCGAAAATCGGACGGTCTATGAAGAACTTTGAAAACATAGACTGTATGCGGTGTTAACGTTATTACTTGGTTCGGCTCACAGGCTTCACTGTCATACCGTTGCGCACGGACAAGAGAGCCTTGGTGACATATCTCTCTCCCGGCTTGAGTCCCTCGGTGACTATACGCAGGGAGTCTCTCACGACCTCTCCGACCTTGACGGGGGTGTAGACAACCTTGTTAGAGTCATTGACCACATAGACGTACCGCCCCAACTGGTCTGTGCCGATGCTGGCATCGCGTATCAGGATAGCGTGCGGATCGGTGCCATACGGGAGGTCGATAGTGACATACATACCATCTTTAAGCTCATGGTCGGGATTCTGCACCGATCCCTCAATGGTCACGGTGCCGGTGGAGGAGCTGACATTTGGAGAGGCGTAGGTCAAGTCTGCCGTGTATAGACGTGACAGCGGAGACTTGCTCTCAAAGGGGACCTTACGATACATATCACCCGACAGACCACCCGTCGCGGCCACCAATTCCTGATATTGTGCCTGCTCGACACTGAACGAAGCCTTCATCGTGTCGTCATTATAGATATGGAGCAACTCCACCGGAGAGGCTTCACCACCTACATACTCACCTACGTCGACACTGCTCGAGGAGGTATATCCCGAGATCGGGGCGCGGACCACGCAGTAGCCAAGATTGGTCTGAGCCATAGAGAGGGCAGCGCGGGCATTGTCCACGGATGCCTTGGCCTGCTGCATATTGGCCTCCGCCTGAGTGACATCCATTTGCGAGACGGCATCGCTCTGCAAGGCTTTCTGCATAGCCGCATAGCGTCGAGTGGCATAATCCAACTGACTCTCTGCTGTGGCGAGGGATGCCTTAGCCTGTATCACGGCGTCACGATACTTCGTATCCTCTATCGTATATAGTACAGCCCCCTTAGCCACGCGTGTACCCTTGGCATATGGGCGGGAGGTCACGATCCCGTTGACGCGCGCCACGACGGCTATCTTATCCACGGCATAGAGCATACCGGGATAGGTCTTATGCAGGGTCACGGAGTCAATCTCCGGTGTGGTAACCTCAATCTCGGGTACGGGTTCGGAAGCTGTCTTTTTCTCCTTGTGGCAGGAGAAGAGCAGTATAGACAGGAGAGAGCAGAATATAAGTGTCTTGGGATATGTCTTCATAGTGATATTGATTTTCGAGATCACGGAGTGGGTCAGAAACCTCCGCCGAGGGCCTGATAAAGACTGATATATGAGTTAAGGAGAGAGCCTTCGCTGCTGATGAGGCTATTTTGGTTTTCGAGCAGGCTCATCATCGCGTCTGACACATTGTTGAAGGGTGTCAGACCCTGCTTATACAGGTCAAGCGAGAGATCGAAGGAGCGACGGCTCTCATGGATGACGTCTTTGCGAAGTTCGATAGCTCGCAGGGAGGCTTTGTAGTTTGCCAGGGCATTATTGACCTCCTGTACGGCCGTCAGGAGGGTCTCATTGTAGTTGTCGACCGAGGCCTCAAAATCGGCCCGTGCCGCTGCGCTGCGGGCGTTGCGCGCAAGACCGTCAAACACGGTCCATGAGAGTGTCGGAGCCACACTCCATGCGAAACTGCGCCCCGAGAAGAGGTCACCGGCATTTGCGGCCTGAGTGGAGGCGTCGGCACTGAGTGAGAGTGTCGGGAGGAAATCCTTTTTCGCTACCCCGCACAGGGCTGCCGCATGGGCCATCTCAGCCTCTGCCTCAACTAAGTCGGGACGTCGGCGCAGCAGGTCAGCGGGTACACCCGCGGCTACACGACCGGGGTCATGCGGCATAGTCGCGGGGGTAGCGGCAAGCATTTCGCGAATTTTATCAGGAAACTGTCCGGTGAGGGTAGCCAGAGAGTTGTATGAGCTTTCTATCATCGCCTCGAGTGGCGGCACTGACGCCCGGGTGGAGTAGAGCACCGTGCGGGCTTGAGAGACATCGAGTGCACTCCCTATACCTGCTTCGTGACGGCCCTCCGCTATGGCGACAACCTTCTGCTGCGATACCTGATGGGCGTTGGCGACTGCGAGTTGCTCCTGATACATCCGAAGTTGCACGTATGTCTTAGCCACTTCGGCAGTCAGGCTCACCATGGCGCCTGTATATTGTGCCTTGGTAGCTTGGAGCGCAGCATCGGAAGCCTTGACATTTTGGCGCACCCTGCCGAAGAGATCTATTTCCCAAGACATGGAGGCTCCAATCTGAAACGCTCCCGATGTGGCAGCCCGGCCGTCAGGGACCAACGCTCCCGACGTGCGCGCGCGACTGTACCCGGCGTCAAGTCCGATCTGAGGGTAATAGGCTGCGAGGGCCTCACGTCGGCTCTGGCGTGAGGCCTCAATACGGCGGGAGGCTGCACGCAGATTATAGTTGGCCGCTTCGGCCATATTGATCAGGGAGTCAAGTGTCGCATCCTCAAACCCTTTCCACCATTCGTCATCGCTTGGCAGACTCTGTGTGAGCATCTCATCATATTGCCATGCAGCATCATCGCCGGGATGGTTCTGAGCGATGATATCACTGTTCTGCCACGAAGCGGGCATGGAATCTGCTGTCAGTGGTCTTACCTCCCCTGCTCTTTCACGGGCCGATAAGTCAATGCTAACCGACAGCGCAATCATTAGCACGCCTCCGAGGCAGAATAGAAACCGTCGGAAGCACCTTAGCCTGCGGCGCTCGATATAGTTTTTTATCATAGAAAGTGGAAACCCTTGGTCGTGGCGGACATCTCGTCCGGCGACAGAGCCTGTATTACTCTAACCCCCTCCCCCCCAATAAGGTTTTCTATATATCGAAAGTTAAGTTCGTATCACCAGGATTTTACAATATCAATTGCTGCGATAATCGCATCCTGCAAGGGAGGTATACCGGTTTTAATTGCATCAATTACAATCTCTGCATCCAATTCAAAATAGCCGTGAACAATTCGATTGCGCATTCCTATTATGTCTATCCAAGGTATATCCGGAAATTTAGATGTAAAAAAGTTCGGTAGCTTATGATTTACTTGATTAATTCCCTCTCCGATAGCAGAGATCAGCATTGCATCAGCTGCGAGCAACTGCATCCCGGAATGTGAACATTCAAAATCATCTATCGTATGCATATCTTTATTCCAATCTATAAGTTGCTCAATCGTCTCTTCAATAGAAAGAAGCGTTTGGAGCGCGTGTCTACGAGCTGATTCAGAGTATTGTAATTCCATCGCGCGATATTTCATTTAAAAAACGAGAGGAAAGATGAGAGTGGCGTCTTATGAGATCTACAGAGGATTTGAGCAAATTTTCAAGATATCGATGAAGCGCACTTAACACAAAAATTTTTGGAGGCATTTCCACTAAAATATCAACATCACTTTGTGGGGTATTATCTCCACGAGCCATTGAGCCGAACAAGGTTAGTCCGGTTACTCCATACTCTTTCTGAATCGTAGATAAATTCTTACGAATCAATGCAATGCATTCCTCTTTGTTCATTTTAATTATTCTTAATCACTTATTCGTATATCAGGGGATGCCGAGGAAACGGTGGAGCTGGACGCTGAGGGTCCAGCGGGGGTCGTCGAGGACACGGCGCACGGTACGCAACCGGTTGGCTTCGCACTCCTCCTTGTTGCTGACATAGCAGGGTTGCAAGTACATCAAGGTCTTCTCGTGGCGACACGACAGGCCGAAGTAGGGATCAAGGGACTGCCCGAGGTCGATGACCTTAATCTCATCGGCATGATCCACACGAATGGTGGCATCACCCTCCTGACCTGCGATATCGGTCTTGGGAGAGACACACACCCAGTCGATCGAGGGAGGTAGCGGACGGGTACCATTGGTCTCGATAGCCACCTTCTTCCCGGTGGCTCGTTTCAGGGAACGCACGAAATCGTCATCTATCCAGAGGGAGGGTTCCCCGCCGGTCAGTATAATCCAATCGGCGCGGTAAAGTTTGACAGCGCGGATGATGTCATCATCACTCATATAGATCCCCTCGTTGTGACGGGTGTCGCAGAAGGGGAATGAGAGGTTGCATCCGGAGACGCGGATGAAGACGGAGTGATAACCTGTGTGGTGACCCTCTCCCTGGAG
>CAMWHX010000117.1 GCA_947174155.1 uncultured Porphyromonadaceae bacterium | reverse complement strand
TTTTTCTCAGCCACCTCGGATCTTCCAGCAATCCTCTACTTCTCGTGGGATCGGTGAGGTGTATAAGAGACAGGTCGATGATCTTCTCATTTGTCGGATTGTGGAGATAATCGTATATCCCCTGTGCAATCACCGGACCTATGTCCTGTATGGCACTCAACTCCTCAACGCTCATGCGGCGCATATTCGCCATACTGCCGGCACCCAGGGCGAGACGTTTGGATGTGGTCTCACCTACGTTGGGTATAGAAAGGGCATATACGACACGTTCAAAGGGGACTTCGCGAGAGGCCTCCAGACCTTTAAGAATACGTTGAGCGGATTTCTCACCCATGCGATCGAGTTCTTGAAGGGATTCGGGGTTGAGGTCATAGAGGTCAGCGATATCGCGTACTTTGCCGGAGTCGAAAAGGAGTTCGGCGGTTTCCTCACCGATACCGTCAATGTTCATCATGCGGCGCGCGCAGAAATGCTCTATGCGTCCGGTGATCTGAGGACGGCACCCGTATTTGTTGGGACATATCCATGCGGCTTCCCCTTCACGGCGCTCGAGCGGAGTGCCACACTCGGGGCAGTCCGTCACGAAGACGATCTTGTGTGCGCCCGGTTCGCGCCGCGATTTATCGACCCCGGTTATCTTGGGTATGATCTCGCCACCCTTCTCCACATAGAGCCAGTCACCCTGATGAATGTCAAGCTCCTGAATGATGTCATCGTTGTGCAGAGAGGCGCGTTTGACAATAGTACCGGACAACTGTACGGGTTCCAGATTCGCGACAGGTGTCACGATACCCATACGCCCGGTCTCGAAGGAGACGAAACGTAGACGTGTGCAGGCGTTCTCGGGATTAAATTTGAAGGCGATGGCCCAACGGGGGGACTTGGCGGTGTATCCGAGGTTGAGCTGCTGTCGGAGGGAATTGACCTTGAATACGAGTCCGTCAGTAGCCACAGGGAGATTCTTGCGTTCCACGTCCCAGTAGGCTATGTAGTCATCTACCTCTTTTAGGGAGTGAAGCAGAGACATGGCCTTGGAGACCTTGAAACCCCAGGAACGGGCTGCGAGCATATTGTCATAGTGATTGTCATATGGGAGGGCATCACTGAGCAGATAGTAGAATCGTGCATCCAGATGGCGGCGTGCCACCTCCCGCGGATCCTGAGTTTTGAGAGTGCCGGAAGCTGCATTGCGAGGATTGGCGAAGAGGGGTTCCTCGTTATAGGCACGTTCGGCGTTGAGTTTCTCGAAACTCTCCCACGGCATCAGAATCTCCCCACGGATCTCAAACTTATCGGGCCAGTCTCCGGGGCGAAGCACGAGAGGTATGCTGCGGATGGTCTTCACGTTTGCTGTAACGTCATCACCCTGTGTGCCGTCGCCACGGGTGACAGCGCGGACCATGCGTCCATGCTCGTATATGATGGAGATGGAGGTGCCGTCAAACTTCATCTCACCCACTACGGCAAACTCCTCTCCATCCAGACCCTTGCGTACGCGTTCGAACCACTCATCCACTTCCTCTATAGAGTAGGAGTTGGACAAAGACATCATCGGACGCTCGTGGACCACGTGTTCAAATCCCTTTGTCAGGTCCGAACCTACGCGCTGTGTCGGCGAGAGGGGATCGAAATACTCCGGGTGCTCGCTCTCAAGCTTCTCGAGCTGCTTGAGCAGCATATCGAAATCTTTGTCTGAAATCTCAGGAGTGTTGAGCACATAGTAGTTATGATTATGACGATTTATCTCGTCGCGAAGTGAGCGTATCTGTTGTTCGGGAGTCATGGGTGATGAATATGGATGATGTTACAATATGGGGGGAGGAGAGGATATGGTATTTGGAGTGGGAACGGTCTCAGCGTGTCGGTTTCAGTATGGGTAGGTCACATCCCAGAGATAGAGGGCTTCGGCAGGCATCGACTGGCCGGCAGCGCATCTGTCGCGAGCTTCAATGACACGTGAGAACACGTCGAGCGACATTTTTCCGCGTCCTACCTCGACCAATGTGCCGACCACGGCCCGCACCATGTTGCGAAGGAAGCGGTCCGCAGTGATGGTGAAGACAGCCCCGACGACGTGTCCGTCGTCAGGATCCGTTAGGGGTTGCCACTCGGCATGGGTGACTTTGCAAATATTGGTTTTGTTGTCGGAGTGGAGTTTGGCAAACGAGGTGAAATCGCTCACTTCAAGCAGTCGGGCGGCTGCCCGGTTCATCTCCACGATGTCGAGTGGGTTGGGACAATGCCACGACAGGGTGTGGAAGAAGGGGGATTTCTCGAAAGAAACGAAATACTTGTAGGTGCGGCTCGTGGCATCAAATCGAGCATGAGCCTCGGAATGCACCTCACGAATCGAATATATGGCAATATCGCGACCACACAGTCGGTTGAGTGCTACCAACAGACGTCCGATATCAGGCATCTCACCGTCGAAATCGAAGTGAGCTACCATGCGGCGGGCATTGACTCCGGCATCGGTGCGTCCGGCACCGGTGATAGACACCGGACACCGGAGCACGGTCGAGAGTGCCCCCTCAATGACCGACTGGACACTCACAGCGTTGGGCTGTGACTGCCATCCGTGGAAGGGGGCGCCGCGATAAGCGAGGGTCATGAACCGTCGGGGCATAGTGCTGGGATTCTGAGATTGTGCTAAATTAAAATGCACATTCGGGGTTAGTCTCGTTCGAGATAAGTGATACCGTAAAGGCCCGAACGATAGTTGTTGAGAAACTGACGGCCCTCATCGGCTGATATGACACCTTTCTTCATGGAAGAGGTGACCCAGGTTTCGAGGGTGCGAACTAATTTCTTGGGACTGTATTCCACGTAGTCAAGTACGTCGGCTACAGGTTCGCCATCGATAATCTGCTCTATCTCATAGCCCGAATCGCCGACCGTCACATGCACGGCAGCTGCGTCGCCGAAAAGGTTGTGCAGGTCACCCAGGATCTCCTGATATGCACCCACGAGGAAGACACCGAGATAGTAGGGTTCATTGGGGCGAAGTGTATGCACAGGGAGGGAGTGGGAGACACCCTGCGGAGATACGAAGCGGTTGATCTTACCATCCGAGTCGCAGGTGACATCCTGGATTGTACATTCATGAGTGGGTTTCTCGTCCAGACGTGCTATCGGCATGATCGGGAAGATCTGGTCGATGGCCCAACTGTCAGGCAGAGATTGGAAGAGAGAGAAGTTGCAGAAATACTTCTCGGGAAGCATCCGCTCCACCTTACGCAGTTCCTCGGGGGGATGCTTCATGGAGCGGGAGATGGTGTTTACATCGCGGGCCACACTCCAAAAGAGTTTTTCGATCTGGGCACGGGTCTTCAAGTCAAGCAGACCCAGAGAGAAGCGGTCGAGCGCCTCTTCGCGGATTTGGATAGCGTCATGCCAGTCTTCGAAAACGCGTGAGGGATTGATATTTTCCCAGATATTGTATAGTTCCACCGCAAGTTCATGGGCTCCCTCCGGGAGTTCGGCGTCATCCTTCCATTTCGGGAGATGAGTAGTCTCCAGAGTCTCGATTATGAGAACAGAGTGATGGGCGGTCAGAGAGCGACCCGACTCCGTGATGAGATTGGGATGGGCGAGATTGTTCTTGTCGCAGGCATCGACCAAGGAGGAGACGGCATCGTTGACATACTCCTGAACGGAATAGTTCATGGAGTTTTCACCGCGAGAAGAGCGGGTCCCATCATAATCTACTCCGCGACCGCCTCCGATATCGACGAATTCGATTTTAAATCCCATCTTCGAGAGCTGGACATAAAACTGCATCGCCTCACGCAGAGCATTCTTGATACGACGTATCTTCGTGATCTGGCTTCCGATATGGAAATGTATAAACTTGAAGCAGTCGGTCATTTCCTGCTTTTCCAGATACTCCAAAGCGTCGAGGAGTTCTGAAGAGTTGAGGCCGAACTTCGACACGTCACCGCCGCTCTCCTCCCACTTGCCGCTTCCCGACGAGGTCAACTTGATACGAATGCCGATATTGGGCCGGATGTCAAGTCGACGGGCAACGTCGGTGATCAGTTTCAGCTCGTTGAGCTTCTCGACCACGAGGTAAATGCGGCGCCCCATCTTCTGAGCGAGCAGAGCGAGTTCGACATAATCCTCATCCTTGAAGCCGTTACAGAC
>CAMWHX010000116.1 GCA_947174155.1 uncultured Porphyromonadaceae bacterium | reverse complement strand
CGGCAGCGTCAGAGGTGTATACGAGACAGGGACTGGGGACCCCCTTCCGCAAGTGGTATACCAACCGCCATGTGCAGCTCGGACTGAGCGACAGCGGCATCACGATATCGCGCACCGACGTGCCTCGCGAGCGCATCAAGACTCTCGAACTGCAAGAGGTCGGGTTGTGGCCCAAGCTCGAGATCATGACAGCCCAGAGGATAGCCGCCGTGCCGGGAAGCGCCGATATCAAGCGAGCCCATACTATGTGGCAGACTATCGAACGGTCGCTCTTCTCGGAAGAGGAGGAGGTGCGCCGCCCCCTGACACTGCGCAAGGCTATCCCTCAGAAAGATGACGAGTGTAAGATTATCATTACAGGTCAGGTCAGCGATGCCTTGTTTAAGGCTGAGATAGTAAATTCCGACATCTATGAGGGGCGGGGTGTGATCGCACTCGAAGATATCGTGAAGTATAAGGTCCCCTCGGCGGGAGTGCATCTTTTCCGCAACAAACGCGGTTTTCCCTATATCGTTGACGCCAAAGTCAAGAAGGTCGAGGATGGGGTCATACACTTCACCATGTATGACTTCGTGGTCGACTATACCCACGATGAGATCCGAAACGATCACGAGCTCCGCTGTGTCATCAACAGCAAGAACCAATACGGATGTGTCGGAGTCAGCGAGTATGGTGATTCCGTACGATTCAAGGAGGTCGATGACTCCCTTGACGTGAGGGTCGGATCGATAGTCAAGGGGTGCTGGTGGAGTGTTCCCGATCGCCCCGGTGTGCCCTATATCGACGGAGCCATCGTCGAGGTCGAAGAGGATCCGGAGCCTCTGTCTACCGATCGTGCTTTTGCCAATCTCATTTCAGATTTCAGTGGAGGTGTAGTCTACGAGGATGAGATGATCCTCGAAGAGGAGGATGAGGACAGCATCAATGGCGAGGAGCTACTCACCGACAGCCGTCTGACCGAACTGATGGCCGTCATCGAGCGTCGTGCGGCCGCCGAGTCTGACTACATGAAGGCCTACAACCATATCGGACTGGCTCGCCTGCTGGCCCGTATGGCTCGCGACGAGAGACGCCGCGATTTCTATGAGGCATGGATGCGACTCATCTCCATGCTCCATTACTTCGCCGTCAACGGTGAGATTGACCCCGGTCTGATGACGGAGTTCGAGGAGAACGACCGTTCGCGCTTCGACGTCCACAGCGAACTTTATCGCCGCTACGTGCAGCTGAAAATCGCCTCCTATAAGGGGCGTCCGGGCAAAGCTGAGGATCTGTGGCATTACATGTCTGACAGCGACGAGGAGATCCGGTCACTCGCCTCCAACGTCATGGCCTACAACCTCCTTGTCGAGAGCGGATCAGCCTCGATGATGGGGGAGATATCCGACAGAATCAACAATATCCTCCAGGTCAAGGGTCGCTCATCGACACTGCACTCCTTCGGTAGTGAAAACAAGCTGACCGAGTTCAAGACAAGTATAGTCTATCCCCCCAACAACAATATGCGCGCCAACCTCGAAGTGCAGACTCTCGAGGTCATGAAGGAGCTCTGCGCACTGCTCAATGCTGACGGTGGCACACTATATATAGGTGTCAACGACTTCGGTATGGGGGTCGGGATGGAAAACGACTTGCAGTTTTTCAACGGTAGCGAAGATAAGTATGACCTTCACGTGCGCCACGCCGTGTGCCGCTACATGGGTCGCGACGTAGATGCTCACATTAACGGCCACTTCGAGACCTACGGTCACAAGCGGATCTACGTCATCGACGTCAAGCCCTATTATTCCGCACCGGTCAAGGTCGAGGGTATCATATATGAGCGACACGGCTCCTCGAAGCTATCCTTTACCAAGGCTGAGGATGTCCGTCTCTTCACCGACCGCCGCGCCCAGCAGCGTGACAGCATAGCGGCAAAGATAGCCGAGAGACGCGCCGAATCTCTTGTGGCTGTTTCAGAGGGTAAGGAAGAGGTTCCTGAGACCACAGTCGGTGAGACTGTCCGCGATGAAGTGAAGGAGAGCGTGGCGAAGGAGAGTGTATCGGCCAACCATGACAAGAATGAGCATGAGGAGAAGCCGGAGGAGGTGTCCGAGGTTAATCCCGAGCAGATCACTACGCGCAGCGGTCGCGGCGTGTGTCGGGCCAGTTTTGATCCTGAGTCGGATCCCGCTACCGAGCGATATTTGCAGATCTTCAAAGACAACTATATGCTCGTGCCGGAGTTCTACGGTTACAGCGAGGATGATGACGACCTGCTTCTCACTCTCCCTCTGAGTGAGGAAGACTACAAGCGTTGGCTTGTGTTGGGATATGCAGACGGCACAGTTTGTCGCGTCCCGATGCGTACGATCATCGACAAGGAGGATTACACCAGCGGCAAGCGATTTACCGATACCGAACTGATATTTGCAGACATACTTGATAGTGATGAGGCACTCCACACTCTCTCCAAAGGCCGTTACGATACCTGGAATGCTCGTGCAGAGCGTATAGAGGATCTTCCTGAGGTCGCCGGCATGAGAGAGGCGGGCTCCCGTATCTTCAATACCGAGCAGAAGGAGTATCACTTCGATGTGCTCTCAGGAGTCAAGATGCTCAACTATCGGGATGACCTCTTCGATAGAGTTTACCGGGATGCCGGAAAACCATTCAACACCATCGACCAGGACAAGCTTTATAAGCGACTGGTGAAGGATGGACTGTTTAATGTAGAATTTTGAATGATGAATTTAGAATTGGGTGCCTCTCGTAATCAACGGGGGGCACCCGGTTTATCTACGGATGCTTTCGGTTTGTCACGGAGTCACCCAAAGACAAACGGGGTGGCTGCGGTTTGTCTTCGGGTGTCGATTTGGATCAGGGGGTGGTGAGGGTCGTCACAGCTTGGTCGTAGGCGCGGTTGAGCTCTATGCAGTCAAGCATGGCTTCGATGTAGAAGGTGCGTTCCTGCAGGTACTGTATGAGTGACCACTCTCCGCCTTCGTAGGCGCGACGCAGGAGTTTGCCGTCATATCCCTCTAAGATAGGGGCCTGGATCTCTTGGATCTCCCTTTCGAGACTTTGCGCCAGCTGATAGTTGGAGCGGATCCCCGCCTCCCAATTCCTGCGGGCTATGCGTTCTTCACTTGCTGCGGTATAAGCTCGCAGTTCGGCCCCTTTTCTCTTGTTTTTGGAGGAGAAGATAGGGATAGATAGGGATAGGGCCGCCCCGTTGAAATGGTTGGCATCCTCGTAGGCATGACGATACCCGATGCCGATTCCCGGGAGTGCCTCGCGGCGTGCCACCTTGATTCCGGCCTCTGCCGCGAGTGTGGCGGAGCGTAGCCTCTCGGCCTCTCCGAGGGAGTCATAGAGGCTGAGATAGTATTCGAGAGG
Source organism: uncultured Porphyromonadaceae bacterium (assembly GCA_947174155.1). The sequence goes on along the minus strand of CAMWHX010000116.1, from coordinate 791 downwards.
TTGCAGAGTCAGCGGGTCGAAGAGCAGACTCTCGGGTATATCCTCCGGAGCGATACCGTAATCGGTGCAGAGGGTGGTTCGCAGCTTAAAGGACTCAGTGTCCAACTGCTCCATACGCGCCGCGAGACGGGCACGCTCCACACGGAGTTTGCTGAGGTCGATCTTCGACATCTCACCCCCGCGATGAGCTTTCTCGACCGATACCATAAGGGAGTCCGTGTCGGAGAGCATCTGATTGAAAAGAATATACGTCGTGGAGTTGTATTTCAGATCCAGAAGTATCGACTGCACCTCACTGACCCGCCGGGCAATCACGGCGTTTGCCTCGGCCTGAGCGGCCTCACCTTCAAGGCGAGCCTGTTGGCGACGCGCGGAGTAGACCCCGGGCCATTCGAGTTCCCAATCAGCAGATACCCCCCAGCGGTTCGACTCCCCTGATTTCTGAGGAAACAGCAGTTCACCCTCTACTGTAGGGTCGGGGAGGTTACCCTCCGAAGAGAGTTCCGCCTGCCGCATGCCGGCATCAATCATCAGGAGATCGGTCGAGGTCGCCCCCCGCACGAGGTCGCGGGCCAGACCGGTGACATCATGACAATCCCGCTCTTGGGCGATAAGAGTCATCGGGAGGGAGAGGAGAGCCAGAGAGGCTATAGCGTAAGATATAAGTCGAGACATGAGATAGTGTGTCAAATGATACTGCGGATTACCGGTTTTTGCGCTTTTCGAGCCAAGTGTAGATGACCGGTACCACGAATACATTAAGTACGGTGGATGATAAGAGACCCCCGAGG
>CAMWHX010000115.1 GCA_947174155.1 uncultured Porphyromonadaceae bacterium | reverse complement strand
TTGATTTTATGAAAAAAGCCGCCGGAAGATACTCCTCCGGCGGCAGATGTGTGTCTCTTAAGCTGGGATTACTTACGGATACCGAGCTCCTTCTTGGCGATGATAGCACGGTAGCGGTTGATATCCTTACGGATCAGGTAATCGAGCAGGCTGCGACGCTGACCTACGAGGGCCTTCAGAGCGCGTGCAGTAGTGTGGTCCTTGTGGTTGGACTTCAGGTGCTCGGTGAGATGCTTGATGCGGATCGAGAAGAGGGCGATCTGGCTTTCAGGACTGCCGGTGTCGGTCTTACCCTGGCCATAGGTTTCGAAAATCTGCTCTTTTTCTTCCTTGGAAAGATGCATGGTTGTGAGATTTAATTTGTTATTATTCAGTTTGGTACTTTTGGTCAAAAGGGTGTGTCATCATGGACTCTCACCGCCTCCTGCCAAGCGCAAGCTCCGACAGGCAGACACACCTTTTCTGCAAAAGCACTGCAAAGTTAACTATTTCTCCTCATATAACCAAATAACTCCCCAATATTACTCAACTTTTCCTATGTGGCGAGGGTCAGTGGCGGGGGAGGATTGAGGCGAGACGCTCTGCGGTCAGGCCTCGGCGTCGGGCATAGTCGGCCAGCGCGTCGGGGGACTGCGGACCGAGGTCGAAGTATCTCGCCTCGGGAGAGGCGAAGATAAAGCCTGTGGTCGTTGACGAGGGGTAAAGAGCACCGTTTTCAGTGACTTCCACACCGAGATCACTGTATCGGAGGAGGGGATCCACGACTTGCGTTATCGTCTGGTCAGGCAGAGAGGGATAACCGATAGCGGGACGGGGACCGCGTTTGCGATCCGCAAGGCCCCACAGATCGTTGTGTACACGCTCGTGAAGCCACTCCGTAGCCCCCTCCACGAGTCGGTCTCCAAGGGCCTGAAGCATCAACTTGCGGTAATCATCATCCTCGGCCTCCACCAATGACTCGAAGTCTCTTCCGACCGTGACGACAAACAGAGCGACCCAGTCATCAGCCGGTGCGAGGAAATCTGCTGCTGAAAGACGTCTGCCACTCTCCTGTCGCATGGTCGGCACACGGATCTCTCTTCCGGAAGTACCGGTGAGCACTATATCGAGATCTTCCCGACGGGCTGGAACCAATACCGCACGCGTCCTTATCTTCACCCCCTTCTCCCTAAGCTCCTCAACCAGCGCCTCCGCATCGGCACGCAGTTTCTCAGCCTCTCCGGTGACGTCATCCTGAGGTACACGCCATACGGCCCGGAAGGCCTTCCAATTGATCAAGGGAGCTACATCAGCAATATCGACATCATAATCTGTCGTTCCGACGACTCGGGGAGCGGGCATAGGGGAGACAGAGGGCGCAGCCGGCCGGGTCTCAACGAGGCATCCCTTGGTCTCTCTTGACTTAGCGGCATATTCCTCGCGTAGACGCGCCTGCATCTCACGGTTAGCTCTTACAGTCTCATCGCGGGTCGCGGTATCTCGCAAGCGCGCTGCAACATCGGGGAGTGTCGCAGCGTCTCGCGTGTGGAAGACACTCCCGGAAAACTCGGGTGCTATCTTGACTGCTGTGTGAAGTGACGAAGTCGTGGCACCCCCGACAAAGAGTGTGACATCACTCATCCCCTCGCGTTCGAGCGTACGTGCAACCTCGGTCATCTCCGCGAGGGAGGGGGTGATGAGTCCGCTGAGACCCACAAAGCGCGCTCCCCGCGAACGCACCTCCTCTATGATTCGTGACGCCGGTACCATAACACCGAGATCCACAACCTCAAATCCACTGCATCGCAACACGACTGCGACAATATTCTTACCTATATCATGCACGTCACCCTTGACTGTCGCGAGGACTATGACACCACCGTCAGCGGTATGTGCTACGGAGGTATCTCCCCCACTCTCACGCTCGATGTAGGGTGTCAGCCAAGCGATAGCCTGCTTCATGACACCGGCGCTGCGCACAACCTGCGGCAGAAACATCCGACCCTCGCCGAAGGCTTCTCCGACACGGTTCATCCCCTCCATCAGATGACCCTTTATCACTGCCATGGCACTACCCTCCCGGCGTATGGCCTCTTCAAGACACATTTCCAGATTTTCGGAGTGTCCGGCGACCACCATATCGGCCAATGATACCGGCTCTACGGTTGCAACGGCGCCCTTAACGCTTCCGGTCCGGGGCAAACCCTTACCTTGTTTGGCAGCAGCACCGGCCTCAGCCATTTTAGTCGCTATCCCGGTAAGACGTGCGGTAGCATCGGGGCGACGCATGAAAATGACATCTTCTATCGCCTCCCGCAGGTCAGACTCAACCGTCTCTATTTCAAGTGAAGCCGAGGGATTGATGATAGCCATATCCATCCCGCGGAGACGCGCATGATGGAGGAAGACGGTATGCATGGCCTCACGCAGGGGATTGTTGCCTCGGAAGGCGAATGATAGATTGCTCACGCCTCCGCTTACACGCGCCCCGGGGAGATTTCGCTTGATCCACTCCGTCGCCTCCAGAAAGTCGAGGGCATAGCGATCATGTTCGGGGATACCGGTGGCGATGGTCAGTATATTGGGGTCGAAGATTATATCTTTACCTTCAAATCCCGCCTCACGGGTCAGAAGGTTATATGCACGACGGCAGATATCGATGCGACGTTGCAGGGTGTCGGCCTGCCCCACCTCGTCGAAGGCCATCACTATAACCGCTGCTCCAAGGCGTCGGATCTCACGGGCATGACGCAGAAATGCCTCCTCACCCTCGTTGAGGCTGATGGAATTTACCACTCCCCTACCCTGCATCTGACGCAGGGCCCGCGAGATTACTTCGAAGTCTGAGGAATCAATCATTACAGGGACGGGGGCAGTGGTACCGTCAAGTCCGAGCATAGTGACAAAACGCTCCATCTCATTGGCGGAGTCCAGCATGCCGTCGTCCATATTGACGTCAAGTATTGACGCACCTTTTGCGGTCTGGGAGGCGGCGATGGCAAGCGCGTCACCGAGTGCTCCCTGCTCTACGAGGCGCAAGAACTTCCGGCTGCCGGCGACATTGCACCGCTCTCCGACCTTGATAAACTCAGATTCCTGCACTTCAAGCAGTTGCAACCCGGAGAGGCGCATGACCGTGTCGCACTCAGGCACCGTACGCGGAATCGACTCAGCGGCTTCACGAGCTATGGCGGCTATATGGCCGGGAGTGGTGCCACAACATCCTCCGACTATATTGAGCCATCCCCGGTCGAGATAATCGCGCAGTACGCGGGCCATCTCCCCGGGTGACTCGCAATACCGCCCCATCTCATCCGGGAGTCCGGCGTTGGGATGAAGCGAGACGAGCCACGGGGCGGGTTGCATGGCTTCGAGCCAACGACGCATCTCGCGGGCTCCGAATCCGCAGTTGAGTCCGACGCTCAGGGGTCGGGCATGGCTTATGGAGGCGAGGAAGGCCTCAATGGTCTGTCCGGAGAGTGTGCGTCCCTGCGGTGTCAGCGTGACAGATATCATCAGAGGCACCCTGCGTCCCGACAAGCGTATGGCCTCCTTTACACCGTATATAGAAGCCTTTGCATTCAGGGTATCAAAGATCGTTTCGAGTAGTATGACATCGACACCTCCCGCGATCAGAGCCTTGGCCTGCTGACACATAGCCTCGGCCATACCGGAAAAATCGACAGCACGGCTCTCTCCCGGCCCGACAGGCATCGAGAGAGATATATTGCCCGGCCCCATACTTCCGGCAACCCACGCCTGACGTCCGGTGGCTTCGCGGTGGCGCTCCACAGCCTCACGTGCCAGACGCGCTCCGGCTCGGTTTATAGCCTCCACCTCATCTGCAAGACCATACTCAGCCAGAGATATGGCATTGGCGTTGAAGGTATTGGTCTCGATAATATCACTACCGGCAGCAAGATAAGCTTCATGAATCCCGGTGATCACGTCGGGACGCGTAAGACACAGCAGGTCATTGCATCCCCTCAGGTTGCAGGGGTGAGCGGCGAAACGCTCTCCGCGGAAGTCCGCCTCACTCAACCCGCGGCGTTGAATCATGGTCCCCATCGCTCCGTCAAGCACGAGGACACGGCGCAGCGCCTCACTGCGGATGTCGAGGAGTCTGTCGTCAGTCTGTGGCTTTCTCTTCATAGTCGGTGGTCAATATATCTGTTCGGCGACTTTGCGGACACTGTCAGAGGCCATGAAGGTGTAGAAATG
>CAMWHX010000114.1 GCA_947174155.1 uncultured Porphyromonadaceae bacterium | reverse complement strand
GCAACTCGAAATAATGGCTCCATGTCAATTCGTGAGACATTGTCTCACATTTTGGAAATGTCAGATAGAGCTTTCTCATATATGTCAGGTTAGAACGACTAAATCCTTTGCCTCTACGCACAGTCAAATCTCTTGCAAGTCTGATAAGCAATTGTTTACCGTATTCAGCACGTATCTTGCCGTTCTGCTCAAACTCAACAATATATTGTCCTGTTTGCCAATTGGCATCAAGCAATTCTGTATTAACGGCAATCGCTGCGCGGTTGCGAGCCGCCGACCACAAATTGTCAATTCTCTCAACAAGAGTCTCATACTCATGTTGAGATACTCCTAACTGACCGTTTTTATTTACAATGTTTGCCATGCTTTCTTTCCTTTTGAAAATGTGAGACATGTATATCCAAATGATTTGTAACCGATAAACCCATAATTTTGTTATATCCTGACTCGCTATGAGTGGAGATGAGTGTTTCCATTTTTTGAGAATTTCTTGTAGGTTGACGACTCGTATGAATCTATCAGTGAATGTGCTTATTGACCGCTGGGTCCGGGATAGTCAGCGGGCGGGGGAGAGGTAGCGGTTGACGGTGTTGCGCAGTAGGGTGTCGCCCCGGCGCATGACCCATACGTGGCGCTGGTTGAGGCTGACCGGGAGACGGCCGAGGGTGTGTGTGGAGTCTCCGCGCTGCATTGCGGTGTAGACCTGTTCCGATACTACGGCATAATCCCATTCTCCCGATCCGACCTTAAGGGCCATATACTCCTCGGTCAAGGCCCGCTCCGGCTTCAATGGAATTTCCATGCCGCTCTCGGCCATCAGGTGATTCATGCGCCGTTCCGCTGCCGAACCCGCCAGGACATGGATCGTATCCCCGTCGAGCTCCAGGACATTGGCCGGAATCCCGGCCCCGTTGATACGGCAGATCACTACCAGCCTGTCTGTATATACACTATCCGATACTGCCCATTCACGTCGCAGATCCTCATCCATCGGGAGGGATGCCAAAATGTCATATCTCCCGGCTCGAAGTCCCTCCAATGCTTTCCCTATGTCTGAGACAGGGTGCATACGTACCTTGCGCCCGACAGACTGCTCCAATTCTAAAAGACGCTCGTAGTTGGCACCGCGCATAGTGTCGCCGTCGAGCCAGTAACTCGGGGGCCCGTAGATGACAGCCGCATCAATCGTGTCCCCCTGAGAGGGAGGATTTTGTCCCGTCCTAAGACTCTCCCGCACTCCTCCACAGCGATACACGAGCGCCATGGCTACCAACACGCCGATAAGAAACACTATGTAGAGAGTTGCGAGACGTAGGGGGGTACGTTGGGGAGTCATCATAGAGAAGTTCAATCATTAAAGTCTATGCAGATCCCAATCTGAAACATACGCGGATTCAGGGGATAGTGAGGCATCGAGAAGTAGTTGCCGGAGAAGATCCCCTGATTGATGTGGCTCCAGAGTATGTAGAACCGGGTCTGATACAGTTTGGCGTTGGCGTAGAGGTTGCAGAAGGCAAAATTGCCGACAGGAGTCTCAGTCTGAGTGTGGAAGGTCATGGTAGCCGGCTGGTAATCGTAACCCATATAGCGGGTGTAGTAATCACAATCCACACCGATTTGGAGTTTCAGTACCTTGAAGGCGGTAAATCCAAGATAGAGATTGGAATATATGCTGAGAGCCGGCAGAGGGAGTACCGACGCATCGGTCGTCGCCTGCCAGGTCACGCGGTTGTTCCAGTTGAGTATCCCAACACGAAGACGCTGGTCGAGGGCAACGGAGATGACCTGGACGTTGCCGCTGTGTTGTAGCGGGCGAGAGTCGGGCCCGAAGTATAGCATGTGCTGCACATTCTCCACAGCAGCACGCACACTTGTGCCGGTACGGGCAAGGTCAATACGTCCTCCGACACGGTACCGACGCTCCTTGCCGAAGTCGTTGCTCCATATGAAGTAGTTGGAGGCATATTGCTGCATCAGCCAAGAGGGGGCACGATTGCTGAACATCCCCTCGGCGGTGATGGCGAGGGTGTCGCGACCGAGAGGCACATTGGTATGTATCTCCCCGCGCAGCAGGATATCTCCCGCCTCGCGTCCGGTAAGCGCGAAATCCACATCAGCGTTATATCGCAGTATGGAGCCACGAGTCTTTTCAAGGCGTCCGCCGATATGAAGCGACGACTCCTTATGCTCCGGAGAGATGTAGACACCCTCCGGCCATGGGGTCAGAGTGACCCCCTCCACCTGATCCCCCTCGTCCTCCTCGCTGTCATCAATCGGCAGGTAGGGAGCGAAGGCCGTAGGCTGGCGATAACGCCGGTTGGTGAAGGAGGCATACGCCGTCAGTCCGAAGGGGACCCACTTGTTGAATCCCTCCACCATCTGCAAGCCGATAGTGTTGGTAAACTGGTCCAGGGTCGAGACATCCTCCGTGACCGCTCCGTTGAGATAGGGTGCCGCGCCCCAGAAGTCAGCCCCCTGGATCATGTTGGTATTCAGAAACCGGTGCTTGTAGTGGCGGTAGTCGAAGGAGTAGAGAAAGCGTGTCACCGGGACATAGACGTCGCGAGTCAGAGTGTCGTTGACCTGCTCCTCACGCCAGAATCCGAGTTTCCAGGCGTGGTTCATGTAGAACTGACTCATGTTCAGTCGATTGCGCGCGGCGGTCAGCCTGACGGGAATACTCTTCGGCTGAATACTTGCCACGCCCCCCTGGAGTTGGGCCGGGTCGGTGATATAGAGATCATCCGTTATGCCGCCGTTCTCCATATTGAGGGAGGTCGTCTGATAGTAGAAGGCCTGCATCTCGTAGCGGTCACCGGTGTAGTAGCCGGAGAATCCGAATGTGAAGGCTTTAAGCGCCTGAGCGTTATATGATCCCTTGGAGTAGATGTAGTCAGTCATGGCTCCGATACCGATACGGCGGTTGACATTACCGGCAAACTCTGCTTGAAGACGGTCCTGATGATTCTGGCGGTTGCCGCCGTAGTTATATTGCAGCAGGGTCGTGGGCACGTAGACGTTGTAGAATTTCTGTCGTGCGAAGTCAGGAGTCCAATGATGCAGTGCGCGTGAGAATATGAACTCCCCGCGCTCCGGCCGATCCATGAAGATCATATTGAGACCCTCGGCACCGAGATTTCCGGTTGTGGCGTAAGCCTCGGATGCCAGAGAGGGGATGGAGCGGTACTGATAATTATAGGGTAGGGTGTCGACCTCGGCCGGTATATGCTGACCCAAGGGCCACGCGAGAGTCCAGGCCGTCGGTTGACGCAGAGGTTGCGTCGGAGTCCCGGACTCGGTGTGGTCGTCGTCATGATGGTAGTGGGCGCCTCCCGCCTCGGAGGGTATATGGTCGCTCTGTGCGGCCAACTGCCACACAGAGCATACTACAAGGAGGATAGTCAAAATTCGTCCGCGATATGATGCTATCATAATGCGAAGTTACGAAAAATCCGCGGCCCCTGCAAATCTACAAGGGCCGCGGTGTGATTTAGAGGGTGATTTAGACCTTGACTCACGGGAAGTTTGGTCATATCTACCCTTCGGAGTCACGGGTGTAACCCCTTTTATGCCTGATGGGCGGGACGAAGCAGGTCGTTGACCGTCTTCACGGGATTGAAGGTATCGGCGGGGACCTCCACGAAGATGGTGTTCCAGTCGCTCATGGCGCCGTTCCAGAGGCCGGGGAGTTCCAAAGCCTTGATCTCCACACCCTCGCGGCTCTTGATGGAGATGAAGCCGGTAGCCTTGTCCACATACTCGCGCAGGTCAAACTTGTTGCCCTTCCAGTCATGGGTGGCCACGACGAGATCCACGGGATTGAAGTGTGTGGCCTCGGAGAGAAGCTTCATAGCCTCGGGATCATCGGGATTTATCTGAGAGGATTCGAGAATCTGGGGCGACACGGTGCCGTCGGGATTGTAGACCAGGAAGGGACCTCCGCCGGGTTCACCCTCATTCTTTACCATACCGCAGACGCGCACGGGGCGGTTGAGCTTGCGCATCAGGTAGGAGGCTTTCTGCTCGGCATTCATCTCATCGGCGCCGTCGTGGGTGATGCAGAGTGTGCGACGGGTGAAGTCGAGCATCTCGGCCAGGGTAGCCTCGTCGGGAGTACCCTTTGAGAGGATCTTGCAGTAGGAGTCGATCTTCTGCTTCACGGCTACAAGTACACCACCGATCACACGTTTCCACAGCAGGGTGG
>CAMWHX010000113.1 GCA_947174155.1 uncultured Porphyromonadaceae bacterium | reverse complement strand
GTACCCTGATTGGTAAACTGTGACGGGTCAATCGAGTTAAGAAACATCTTGGCCGAGACATAATCGCTCGTCACCGGAATCAGCGTGTAGGCACTTCCGGCGTAGACGATCAGACCCACCCTGTCGTTATCGAGCCGATTGATGAGTTTTTCGAGCATCAGCTTGGCCGTGCGCATACGGTCGGGTCCGTCGGGATCCGTAGTGGAGGAGGCAAGCATGGAGTTGGAGGCATCGACGGCTATGACAACCTCAATACCCTCCTTCGAGGTCTTGATATCCTTCACTCCGCCCCAGGGACGGGCCGCAGCTATAATGATACAAGTCAGAGCGGCCATCTCCAGGAAAAGCTTGAACGGTGGCTTATATGGCGACACATCCGGCATCAGCGGTGCGAGCACCGCGGGGAGGCCGAAATGTTTCAGGTTGCGCTTACGGGCATAGCGGGCCCAGGCATACAGCAGACAGTATACCGGGACTGCTATGAGCAGAAACAGAACCTTTGGATATGCGAAACTAAACATCTTACTGTCGTTTGATGATTAAATAGCTTTTACGGTATGCGGCGCAGCAGCGTGTAGCGAAGGAGAAGTATCAATCCCCATGCTCCCATGGCCAACCAGACCCAAGGCATGAAGTCCTCATCGGTCTGCGTAAACTGCGACACGTCGAGTTCCGTCTTCTCCAAGGAGTCAATCTCCTCAAATACGCGTTGGAGCATTTTCTCATCCTTGGCACGGAAATACTTACCCCCCGTCGCTGATGCGATAGCTTTTAGGGACTCCTCGTCTATCTTGGTTTCAAGCGTAGTGGTAGAGAATCCGTAAGGATCGGTGATCTGCACAGATCCGTTGGTGCCGACACCGATAGTGTAGACCTTGATACCCTTCTGCTTGGCTATGGCGGCAGCGGTCAGAGGGGGGACATCTCCGGCGTTATTGGTGCCGTCAGTCAGCATAATAATACTCTTGGACTTCGCATGACCGGATGAAATACGATTGATCGCGCTCGACAGACCGTCTCCGATAGCGGTGCCATCGTCGAGCGCACCCATCGAAACTCCCTGAATGGCATTCGTTAGTGCTGCGCGGTCAGTGGTAAGAGGCATTAGAGACAGACTTTCGCCGGCGAAGACCACAAGACCCATATTATCGCTTGTACGGCTGTTGACAAACTGAGTGGCTGTCTGCTTGGCTGCCTCAAATCGATTGGGAGAGAAGTCAGTGGCATTCATACTGCCCGAGATGTCAAGGGCCAAGACAATATCCGTGCCTACGACGCGCGACGTGCGGGCCGAGTCAGTGGTCTGCGGCCGAGCCAAGGCTACGATAAGCGCTCCGACGGCCACGAGGCGAAATGCAAAACAGAAGTGCATCACCCAAACCTTCCACGGCAGAGGGAGCTTTACGAAAGCCTGTGCCGAGGATATTCCGATCCAGGGCCGGGAGTTACGATGTTTCCAGATATACCAGGCAATGAGAGGTATATAGATAAGGAGAAGCCAGAGTATCCCCGGGTGTTTGAGAATAATGGCGCTGATCATGCCTCACCCCCTTTCTTCTCCGTTGCATTCTCCTTATCACGGGCTGAGCCTCCCTTACCCTCTGAGGAGGAGTCCTTGGAGTTGTCTGAGAGAGCCGGGACCGTATCTTTAATGAACGACACGGCATTATTCCATGCTGCGATATTATCATCCGGGAGTGGACGGACCTTGGCAAACTTCACAAAGTCAGCCATGTCGAGAATCTGACGCACAAGCACACGCTTGTCGCGAAGGTCTGCATCCGAAGCCAGAGTCTGCATAATCTGACGTGAGGTCATCTCCATCGCGTTTATGCCGAAGCGCTTCTGCAAGTAGACACGCAAGATATCGGTCAGGCGGGTAAAATATTCCTTCTCCTGACCCTGCTCCCAGAGTTTACGCTCCTTCAGCTCGTTTAACTCGTCGAGAGCCTCATCCCAGGGATCGACAGGCTTTTTCGAGATAATAGTCGGGAGTTTAACACCCGGCTTGCGGCGCAAAGCCTCCTCGAAACATATCAGGGCCGCCATAACTGCGATAAGGCCAATCCACCAGAAATCGGCCAACCAGTCTGGCACCCAATCCCAGAAGGATTTGCCATGCGGATCGGCAGGATCGGCAAGGGGGGAAATCTTATCTTCAGCCGTCGCCTTCACGGGCACGACTTTCAGACTCACACGGTTGGAGTATACAGTATCACGCCCTGCGACATACATCAGCTCGGGAAGCCTGTAAGCCCCCGAGTCAAATGCCTGCACAGGTATCTGCCAGTCAATCTGCATTCGTCCGCTGCCAAGGCGGGTAGTGTCGCGCTGTATTGAGGTGCGCAGCTCCACACTGTCACCGCAGACACCGGCATACCCTCGCTCGTTGGGGGCAAGAAGAGGGAAGGTTCCGTGTACATTCTCATCCTGCACCACCTGTACCCTCATGGTAGTCATATGCCCCATCAGTATCGACACCGAGTCGAGACGAGCCTTGACCACCGGCACGGCCGCACAAGACACAAGGGCCACGCCTACGAGCACGACTCCCGCTAAAGCACGACGGCTAATATGCGATGCGAGTTTTCTCACTATCATTTTTTACAATATCCTTAATTACAATCTCCCCCCCGAGCGACGCCTGAACATCCCGAGCAGGGCCTTGACATAATCCTCGTCAGTACGCACCGAAGCGAGGTCTACACCACAGCGGGCAGTAGTGGAGGCAAGTTGCTGCTGGCGGTCATACCAAAGCTTCTCATAGGCGTGGCGGGCACTCTTGGAGGAGGTATCCACCCATCGGTCAAGCCCGGTCTCCAAGTCGCGCACACGCATCAGGCCGACGTTGGGAAACTGACCGTCGCGCATATCATAGACCTGAATAGCAGCCAGTTCATGCTTTCTGTTGGCTATGAGCATGGCTCGTGAATAGTCATGATCATCTATGAAGTCGCTTATCAGAAACGCCGAGCAACGCTTCTTGATGGCATTGGTCATAAACTGCAACGCCACGTCGATATCCGTGCCACGATTGGCAGGTTCAAACTCCAATAACTCGCGTATGAGGAGCAGAATATGCTTGCGTCCCTTCTTGGGAGGGATAAACTTCTCGACACGGTCAGAGAAAAGGATCATCCCGACCTTGTCATTATTCTGAATCGACGAGAAAGCAAGGGTAGCGGCTATCTCGGCCATAACTTCCCGCTTTGCGGGTCCGACCGCTCCGAAATCCCCACTCCCGCTGACATCGACGAGCAGCATCATCGTCAGCTCACGCTCCTCCTCATAAACCTTGATATAGGGTTTGTTGTGGCGCGCAGTGACATTCCAGTCGATGTCGCGCACGTCATCGCCGGGCTGATACTCGCGCACCTCCGAAAACATCATGCCGCGCCCCTTGAAGGCAGTGTGATATTCACCGGCAAAGATGTTCTGACTCAGACCGCGAGTCTTAATCTCTATTTTGCGTACCTTTTTGAGTAGGTCGTTGGTATCCACTTCTTACTTTTTGCTAAGGGGTCTTGCGACCCGTATTGAAACGAGTATACCCTCACGGTATCAGGGGACCACTACCTTGTCCAGGATATCGGTGATAACCTCGTCGGCAGTGATATTATTGGCCTCGGCCTCATAGGTCAGGCCGATACGATGGCGCATCACGTCGTGGCAGACAGCACGCACATCCTCCGGGATGACATATCCGCGCCCCTGCAAGAAGGCGTAGGCTCGAGCAGCCAGAGCCAGGCTGATCGAGGCACGCGGCGAAGCCCCGTAGGCTATGATACCGGTCAGGTCGTTGAGGCCGAACTTACCGGGCTCGCGAGTAGCAAACACGATATCCACGATATAATTCTCAATCTTCTCGTCGATATAGATCTGCTGTACGATCTTCTGGACTTCGAGCACCTCCGAAGTGGAGACAAGTGCGTGCAGGTCACTCTGCACACCGCGTATGTTCTGACGGATGATATCCTTCTCCTCCTCCTTGGTCGGATAGCCGATGATAACTTTCAGAAGGAATCGGTCGGTCTGGGCCTCGGGGAGAGGATAAGTACCCTCCTGCTCTATGGGGTTCTGAGTCGCCATAACCAGGAAGGGCGCCGGGAGACGGAAAGTCTCCTCGCCGATTGTCACCTGGCGTTCCTGCATCGCTTCGAGCAGAGCTGACTGCACCTTGGCCGGAGCACGGTTGATCTCATCAGCAAGTACGAAATTGGCAAAGATGGGACCCTTCTTGAC
>CAMWHX010000112.1 GCA_947174155.1 uncultured Porphyromonadaceae bacterium | reverse complement strand
TTCTTGGCGGTGTCTACCTTGATTACGGTGCTTCCGATGCGGTCGTAGTGCTTGTAGATGGGGATTTCGCGACGGGGAGGGGGATCGAGGGGCACGTAGTTGTCGTGGAATCCACGGAAGGAGGTCTGGTAGTAGGAGCTGTACTCGATGATGACCTTCTTGGCCATCTGAGCCAGGGTCGGAGTCATACCGAGACCGGCACCCAGGATCAACTCACCGTTGGGGCTCATCTCAGTCACCTCGATGACGGCTACGTCGATGTCACCATAGAAACCGTAGCGCAGGTCCTGCGATACGTGAGACAGGTGAGTGTCGAAATAGCTCATCTGACCGGAGTTGGCCAGCTTGCGCGCATCCGGGTGACTCTGGTAGGGAGTACGGATGTTGATCGCGTTGGCACGGGCCAGCTCACCGTCGACATGGTCGTTGGTAGATGCACCGGTGAAGAGATTGATCTTGAAAGGTTCGCCTTTTTCATGGAGCTCACGTGCGTGCTTGGCAAGAGCTACAGTTACAACTTTGGGAGTACCGGAGGCTGTAAAGCCGGAGAAACCCACATTGTCACCATTTTTGATGTAGGAAGCAGCTTCTTCTGCTGTAATAAATGGGATACTCATTTGTAACGCTTAGATTTTAATGGTAATTTTGCACAAAATTAATGATAATAATCGGAATACAACAGAATGGAACCGTTTTTTTTACCGACAAACGATAAAAAATGCACTGAATCGAAGAAAGTGCGCATTGAAACCTACGGCTGCCAGATGAATGTGGCCGATTCGGAGGTGGTCGCCGCCATGCTTGGCATGGCCGGTTACGAGGTGACCGACACCGACTCCGAGGCCGCTGCCGTGGTCATCAACACCTGCTCCATACGTGACAACGCGGAGCAGAAGATCTATGGGCGCATATCCTACTGGCATGCCCTCGCGCGCCGTCTGGGACGCCGGATAATAGTCTGCGTCATCGGATGCATGGCTGAGCGCCTGAAGCAGCATCTCATCGATGACTATGGCGTCGATATCGTGGCCGGCCCGGATGCCTACCTTGACTTGCCGAACCTTTTTAGCGCTTCCCAGAGAGGGGAGAAGGCCATCAACATCGAGCTGAGCACCACCGAGACTTATCGCGACGTGCTGCCTCGACGCATCGGGAGCGCCGTGAGCGGATTCATCTCCATCATGCGTGGGTGTAATAACTTCTGCTCCTATTGCATCGTGCCCTACACCCGCGGACGCGAGCGCTCGCGTGAGCCGCGCAGCATATTGGCCGAGCTTGCCGACCTGCGTGCCCGCGGCTTCAAGGAGGTCACACTGCTGGGGCAGAATGTCAATTCCTATTGCTGGAAGGGTGAGGCGGGAGAGGAGGTGCGTTTCCCGCAATTGCTCACCCTCGTGGCCGAGGCGGCTCCGGATATGCGTATACGCTACACTACGTCTCACCCCAAGGATATGGATGACGAGACTCTGGAGGCTATGGCAGCTCATCCCAACATCGCGCGCCATGTGCATCTCCCGGTGCAGAGCGGCAGCAACAGTGTCCTGCGCGACATGAACCGCAAGTACACCCGCGAGTGGTATCTCGACCGCGTGGCGGCCATACGCCGCATACTCCCCGATGCCGGTCTCTCGACGGATATGTTCACAGGATTTTACAATGAATCGGAGGAGGATTTTCAGCAGACACTCTCGCTGATGCGCGAGGCAGGTTTCGACTCGGCCTTTATGTTTAAGTATTCGGAGCGCCCCGGCACCTTCGCCTCCAAGCATATGCCCGACAATGTCCCCGAAGAGGTCAAGATAGATCGTCTGAACAGGATGATAGCGCTTCAAAACGAACTCTCCCTCGAAAGCAACCTACGCGACGTGGGTAAGGAGTTTGAAGTGCTCGTGGAGGCCCCCTCAAAGCGCAGTCCGGAGGAGATGATAGGTCGCACCTCCCAGAACAAGGCGGTAGTTTTCCCCCGAGGTAATCTGCGCCCCGGTGACTTCGTCCGCGTACGCATCGAATCGGCCACCTCTGCTACCCTGCGGGGAGCAGTGATAAGTGATAAGTGATAAGTGATAAGTGATAAGTGAGCAACATCACTAATCACTTATCACTAATCACTGTCTTGGAGTGATTGTGAATGTGATGGAGCCGGGGGCAGGAGCGGCGCCGGCCTTGGCGGCCCAACGGGCCCCTTTGGCTGCCGCCTTGCACTTCGAGATGATGGAGGCTGAGGGTGATCCTGAGACGCCCGTGGCTCCGCGAACCTCGATGACCACTCCGTCGGCATTGACTGTCAGCTCGACACGCACCACGACTTTGGCGCGGAGTTCGACATCAGGCTTCGGACACCCTAAGAAGGCACGCCCCGATACCTTACCGCTGACAGCCACCCCGGCTGCTGACGTCGACGAGGCGTCAAACTTACCCTCCGCCATGCCGTTGCGCGGAGCAAACTTATTGGCCACGGCCGAAGTCGCCTTCCGGGCCTCCTGTTCCCGCTTGCTCGGAGTGGTGGCCTGCACGGGTGATTCTTTCTTTGAAGTGACGAGTTTCTCGACCGGCGGTGCCGGTTTGGGATTCTCGTCCTTTACTATTTTCTGAGGATTCTCCGTTTCCGATTTCTCCGGCATACCTTGTGCCTGCGGGGCCTCCTCGTCGAAGGCCTCCTCCTCAGCGTCACCGGTCTCGGGGAGTAGCTCCGGTTCGAGGAATGTCTCCTCGTCGGGTGCTATCTCCGGCACCGACTTCGCGGCTAAGCCGGCGCGGTCGAAAGTGACCGAGCCGAACCAGAGTGCCAGCAGCAACGCCAAAGCCAGCGCCATCGTCAGAGCGGCGGCGATCACGGAGTCTCTCTTTTCTCGGTCTGTCATAAGGAGCGGGTTATTATTCGGAGAGGAGGGGAGTCGTTGACGTGGTCTCAGAGATCGGATCACCCTCGGCTACGGGAGCCGGGGCCTGAGCGGCGCGTGTGGCCAGCACCATGCGCAGGTGGTTCTTGGCAGCCATGTCGAGCACCTCGACCACCTTACCATACTCTACACGCGTATCGGCATAGAGAGCCACGGCGCGGGTCGAGTCCTGACTCTGGATCAGACGCAGGGCTGCCAGCAACTCCTCGCCGGAGACTGCACGTGCCTCATTGTTGGCCGCGATCGAGTCGTTGCGGTCAGCCACGAGATAGAAATTGGCCGCTGAGTCCACATAGACCTCCGTCACCGGCTTCAGCACCGTTTGTTCCGAGCTTTGCGGGAGATTGACATCTATGGCCGCCGGGAAAATGATGGTTGAAGTTACCATGAAGAATATCAGCAGCAGGAAGATGACATCCGTCATGGACGACATGGAGAAGGTCTCCAGGGTCTTGAAATTGCGTTTCAGTGCCATAGGCTTAGACGGGTTCGTTGAGGAGATCCATAAACTCCATGGACTTGGCTTCGAGATTGTTCATCACGCGGTTGATGCGCGACACCAGGAAGTTGTAGGCGAAAAGGGCGATGATACCCACTACGAGACCGGCCACGGTCGTCACCAGAGCCTGGTAGATACCCGACGAGAGGACGGTGATGTTGGCCGATGTTCCCGCTTTCGCCAGCGCGAAGAAGGCTTCAATCATGCCGGTGACGGTACCTAAGAAACCGAGCATCGGAGCTCCCGCGGCGGTGGTGCTGAGCCAGGTCAGCCCCTTGCCGAGGTTGGCCACTTCGAGGTTACCGGTGTTCTCTACCGCTACAAGCACGTCATTCATGGGGCGCCCGATACGGGTCACACCCTTGAGGATAAGACGCGCGTAGGGGGTGTCGGTCTTGCGGCAGAGGTTCTCTGCGCTTTCGATATCACCCTCATGTATGTAGTCGCGGATGCGCTTCATGAAGGTCGGGTCCTCCTTGGAGGCACGCCGCAGCGCCAGACAGCGCTCGATGAATATGTAGATGCTGACCAGCAGGAGGACTGCTAAAGGGATCATGATGAAGCCGCCATCCTTGACGAGCGACCAGAAAGAGAGGGAATCCATATTTTTGAATTTATTTATTGGAGTAATTGGAGGAATTAGAGTAATTGGAGGAATTGGGGTGATTGGAAGAATCCCAATTATGAATTGTGAATTATGAATTATGAATTGGATTAAGGCAGCGCAGGTATTCGCTGATGGTCTTCTCGATGCCGAGGTAGAGGGCGTCGGAGATGATGGCGTGGCCGATGCTGACTTCATCGAGTAGGGGGAGATTCTCGCGGAAGAAGGTGAGGTTCTCGCGGTTGAGGTCATGCCC
>CAMWHX010000111.1 GCA_947174155.1 uncultured Porphyromonadaceae bacterium | reverse complement strand
TTCCCATTCAGGTCAATGACCCGAGTGTAGATCTCGAACTTCTCAAAATCAATAATCTCGTCGACGAGATGATCCGGGCTATGCGAGGGGAGGAATTCAGATGTGAGTTTGACGGTACGAAAGCTATTCCCAGTGAGAACGGTCGCTACTGCTACGTGCCTACCACGTTTAATGTGACTTTGGGGGAGATTGTAAGACTGCTCCGTCAGTTTTCAGATATGCCCGTGACGCTGATGATCCCTGAGATTCCTGCTGACAGTTTTGCTAAGCGCCTTTATTCCACATATCTCAGTTATCTGCCGGCTGAAAAGGCCATATTCGATCTGAAAATGAATGTGGACAACCGGGGATCCTTCACTGAACTTGTACATACTCCCAAGTGTGGACAGGTGAGCATCAACATCTCGAAGCCGGGAATAACCAAGGGGGAGCATTGGCACAACACCAAGTGGGAGCAATTTATAGTTGTCAAGGGACACGGACTGATTCAGATGCGCAAGGAGGGGACTGATGAGGTCATCGAGTATGAGGTGAGTGGCGACAAGATTCAGTCGGTACTCATGCTCCCCGGATATACGCATAATATCATTAATCTCTCCGACACCGAGGATCTGGTCACGGTGATGTATTGCAACGAGTTTTTCGACCCCGGAAATCCTGATACCTACTTCGATCCCGTGGTGAAGTGATGAGGGGGAGACTCTGAGTTAAGACCACATCTCACAAGAAATGAAGACAGACTTTAAGAATATACACTTTGCCGACAACGGTAAACTGAAATTGATGATAATCGTCGGCACCCGCCCCGAGATAATCCGTCTTTCAGCGGTCATCAACCGTTGTCGCGAGTATTTCGATACAATTCTTGTCCATACAGGCCAAAACTACGATTATAACCTCAACGGTATCTTCTTCCGTGACCTGCGCCTGAAAGACCCCGAGGTTTATCTGGATGCGGTGGGGGAGAGCCTCGGTCAGACGATGGGCAATATCATAGCCTCCTCTTACGACCTTATGGGCGAGTTGAGACCGGAAGCAGTGCTGGTGCTCGGTGATACCAACTCCTGTCTGAGTGTAATCGGAGCCAAACGCCTGCATATACCTATCTTCCACATGGAGGCGGGTAACCGTTGTTTCGACGAGTGTCTACCCGAGGAGACAAACCGCCGTATCGTAGACATCATCTCCGATGTCAATATCTGTTATTCAGAACACGCGCGTCGTTACCTTAACGCCTCGGGTGTGCCTCCGCAGCGCACATACGTATGCGGCTCTCCGATGGCCGAAGTGCTTCATGATAATCTCCCTGCCATTCAGCAGAGTGATATCCTGAAGCGGCTTGGCCTGGAGTCGGGACACTATATCCTCCTGTCGGCACATCGCGAGGAGAATATCGACTCGGAGCGAAACTTCCGGTCCCTCTTTACGGCTATCAACGCCATGGCCGAGAAGTATAATATGCCGGTGTTGTACAGTTGTCATCCCCGGAGCCGAAAACGTCTCGAAGCAAGCGGGTTCCAACTCGACTCGCGGGTGATAGCACATGAACCGCTCGGATTTCATGATTATAATCATTTGCAGATGCACTCCTATGCAGTGGTTTCGGATTCCGGCACACTCCCTGAGGAATCCTCATTCTTCCTCAGTATCGGACACCCTATCGCCGCGGTCTGCATACGTACCTCGACCGAGCGCCCCGAAGCTCTCGACAAGGGTGACTTCGTGCTTGCCGGGATAGATACGAAATCGCTGCTTCAAGCCGTCGACGTGGCTGTGGAGATGAATCGCCGGGATCATCTCGGGCTCCCCGTGCCCGACTATGTCGACACCAATGTGTCAGTCAAGATAGTGAAGATGATACAAAGCTATACCGGTATCGTTGACCGCATGGTATGGCGAAAGGATAGATGAAAAAATGACAAAAAACGCTTTCTCTGCAAGTGAAAAGATGATAAATACATCGCTTGGTGCGTTATACCAACAGGCGCATTAATGTGATAGGGTGTGCCCGCAACAATATCAAATGAGCAAGTCAGAGGATAAAGACAACCTAATCAGTATTATTACACCCACCTACAATTGTGGGGACTTCATCGCGCGCACCATACGCAGCGTGCAGGCCCAGACTCATCAGAATTGGGAGATGATCATCGTGGATGATCGTTCGACCGACAACACGGCTGAAATAGTGGCCTCTTTTAACGATCCGCGGATAAAGTATCACGTATTGGAGCGCAACAGTGGCGCCGCCATAGCCCGCAACGTTGCCTTGAAGAAGGCAACCGGGCGCTGGATCGCCTTCCTTGACAGCGACGACCTCTGGCGTCCCGAGAAGCTGGAACGCCAGTTGAAATTCATGCGCGATAATGACTATGCCTTTACTTATCACTCCTATGATGAGATCGATGAGCAGGATCATCCGCTCGATGTGACCGTCGGCGGAAAGAAGCATGTCGGGAAGTGGGAGATGTTTGCCTGTTGCTGGCCCGGATGTCTGAGTGTGATGTATGATGCCGACAAGGTGGGACTGATTCAGATTGAGGATGTCAAGAAGAACAATGACACGGCTCTGTGGCTCAAAGTGATCCGTAAGGCCGACTGCTATTTCCTCGATGAGAATCTTGCCCTATACCGTCGGCGTAAAGGCTCCATAACTCCCCCTGATATCAAGACACGTATACTGTGGCACTATACACTCTTTCGCAAAGCCGAGAAGATGTCGCCGGTCGCCTCGGCGTTCTGGATGTGTGCTAACATAGCAGGCAACGGATTCAAGAAGATATTCTACGTCAAAAAGAAGTAATCATCTAAGGATATAACAGCGTATCCGACTTACTCCTCAAATTGCAAATTAAACAGATCTCTATCTATATGAAAAAGAACATACCCTTTTCCCCCCCGGATATCACTGAAGCTGAAATTCAGCAAGTAGCGGAGGCTTTACGGTCCGGTTGGATCACCACCGGCCCGAAGACCAAGGAGTTTGAACGCCGTATCGCCGAGTACTGCGGAACTCCTAAAGCCGTCTGTCTCAACTCTGCTACTGCGGCTATGGAGCTCGCTCTCAGAGTGCTCGGTATCGGTGATGGGGATGAGGTGATTGTCCCTGCATATACCTACACGGCTACCGCCAGCGCCGTGTGTCACGTCGGTGCCCGTCCTGTGATGGTGGATTGTGCCCCGGGTTCATTCGAGATGGATTATGACCGTCTCGGAGCTGCCTTCACCGAGCGTACCAAGGCGATCATCCCTGTGGATCTGGCCGGCATAGTGGCAGACTACGATAAGGTCATGAAGATCGTGAAGGAGAAGCATGAGCTCTTCCGTCCCGCCAACGACATTCAGCGTGCCTATGGCCGCGTCATAGTTGTAGCCGACGCCGCGCACGCCTTCGGAGCTATGCGGCACGGTGTGATGTGTGGCGCGATCGCCGACTTCACCTCCTTCTCCTTCCATGCGGTGAAGAACCTCACCACGGCCGAAGGGGGTGCGCTCACCTGGCGTTCTCACGAAGGTGTGGACAATGAAGCCCTCTACAAGCAGCTCCAGCTTTTCAGTCTCCACGGTCAGAACAAGGACGCTCTGGCCAAGACCAAGCTCGGAGGGTGGGAGTATGACATCATCGGCACCTGGTATAAATGTAACATGACCGACATAATGGCCGGTATCG
The DNA here is from genome assembly GCA_947174155.1 of uncultured Porphyromonadaceae bacterium. The sequence goes on along the minus strand of CAMWHX010000111.1, from coordinate 674 downwards.
GTCTGGCGCAGATGGCCCGTTACGATGCCCTGCTCAACCGTCGCCGTCTCATCATCGAGCGCTACAATACGGCTCTCGCTCCCTATCGAGTGCAGGTGCTCCCTCATTACAGCAACGAGCACAGTTCCAGCGGCCACCTTTATCTGGTGCGCTTGCTTGACGCCTCCACCGAGCAGCGTAACCGTGTCATCGAGCAGATGGCTGAACGCGGTATCGCCACCAACGTGCACTACAAGCCCCTCCCCATGATGACCGCCTACAAGGCCATCGGATATGATATCAAGGATTTCCCCAATGCCTTCGATATGTATCACAATGAGGTGACTCTCCCCCTGCACACCCGACTGACCGATGAGGATGTGGAGTATATACTCGACAACTTCATTGATATCATCAAGTCCCTCTAACGTCAGGATTGTCGTGAAACGACTGTTTGATATCGTGGCGAGTGGCCTCGGATTGGTGGTGCTGAGTCCCCTCTTCGCTATTCTGGCCGTGTGGATCAAGAGTGACTCCAAGGGCCCGGTCTTCTATCGTCAGATCAGGGTCGGAAAGGACAATAAGGATTTCCGTCTTTTCAAGTTCCGCTCCATGCGTCCCGATTCCGACAAATTGGGTCTCATCACAGTCGGGGGGCATGATCCCCGCGTCACTCGTTCAGGCTACTACATACG
>CAMWHX010000110.1 GCA_947174155.1 uncultured Porphyromonadaceae bacterium | reverse complement strand
GTCGTGAAGACCTTTGAATATTCGTCGGTTAAGCATGTGAATCCCTCCGGTGACGACCTGGTCATAAAGATTATGCGGACTGAGGTCACCCTTCACGGTCTCGGCAGTAAGGAGGCTAAGGCCCTTGCGCAGTTGATCGAGATAGGTAGAAGTGAACCTATTAATGATGACTCGAAGGCTTACCGCAAATTTAAGAAGGAAGCGGAGAAGGAGGCCGCTAAGGCTGAGCGACGCCAGGAGAAGGCGGAGGAGAGAGCCGAGCGACGCCAGGAGCGTGAACAAGAGCGGGCCGAGCGAAGACGCGAGCGACTCGCGGAGAGAAGAGCAGAGCTTGAGGAGGAGAGACGCAGGGATGAGGAACTTAAAGAACAGGAGCGATTGGAGAGAGAAGAAAAAGCTGCGTTAACCCGTGATATTGAAGCTCAGGTTATTACCTCTTCCGACACGGAGACGGAGGCGTGGGACAAGCTTTTAAAATTAAATCGTCTTTTCCCCAAGAGCTATGACCTCCATATGTGTGATTTACTGATTAGAACTTATGAGGATAACCTGACACTGATAGAGGTAAATTATCCCGGCAGCAGTATATACTCAAAAGGCACGGAGCAGTTGGAGAAATTAAAAGCAGAGAGAAAGAAGAGAAAAAGAAAGGATACGCTCGGGTGTGTGGGTTGGATTATTGTCGCTATTCTCGCAGTAGTCGGATTCTATTATTTCTGTGAGTTTATTGATCATCATTAAGTGTAGACATGGGTTGTATTACCGGGTTGCTCCTGATTATTAGTGTTGGAGCGCTTTTGGCGTTTGATATCTTATTCTGGACGGTATCTTGGATTTACGGCCTCATAGGTATTCTGGCACTGATAGCTTTTCTGATAGCCTATGGTATGGCGGAGGAGTTTTCACTGTCACCGAGAGATTTCATCAGAAACAGTGAATGGGGGATCTTCTGCAAGAAGATAGGCTGGGCATGGGGAGTCGCCTTGATGGTCTACGCCGGGGCTATAGTTCTTAGCGTTTTTATATCGACCTGGTAAGCTGTCGGCCTATGGCCGCAGGGCGAGGTGGTATTTTTAAGGCCGCTGATTCGGGGGGGAATCAGCGGCCTTGGCTTTTCGGTCGGCACTTCGGACCCGCCGCCCCTTGGCCGGCGCACTACCGGAGGCCGGGGGCTGCAGACCGGGGCAGAGTCCCGGCTGAGACGGCTTCGCGTCGCTGCCGTAGGGGCCGGGGGCTGCGGACCGGGGCATAGCCCCGGCGGTGATGGCTTCGCGTCTCGGCTTCGGGACCGCCGGCCCTTGGCCGTGCACTACCGGAGGCCGGGGGCGCTTTGGGGCGCGGCGGCTACTTTTTGCGGCGGAGGAAGTCGAAGAGGCCTTTGGTGGGAGCTTTCTCTTTGCTGTCCTCTTTGTTGGTGGCGATGTTGGCTTTGTATAGGCGTACGGGTCTTCTTGCGGTGGGGCTGTGCCGGTCCCGGTCGGGGGGGATGGCGCTGCTTTCGCAGATGCAGGAATGGGTGGCTTCGGAGTCCTCATCTGTCGCGCTGATATCTTCGCAAGTGGCGTCTACTATGGCGTTGGCTTCGATGGCGGTGCGCAGGAAGTTGCGGCGGTCGTAGGTGGTCTCGTTGATACATTCGAAGATGGCTTGCAGTTCGGCGATGGTGAAGACCTTGTTGAGGAGTTCGAAGGCGATGGGGCGTGTGCGGATGATCTCTTTGAGATAACTGCGGGCTTTGTGGATGATGAAGTGGTGGTCGAACGCGAGAGGAGGGAGCTGGTCGGCACGGAACCAGTGGGCGCGGGCGGCATCATCGCCGGCTACGAGCCGGTAGTCGCTCGGGCGGACCAGCGCCACGAAGGCCACCGTCACGACCCGCTCACGCGGGTCGCGGCCGGTATCGCTGAATGTCTTGAACTGCTCCAGGTATATCCCCGTCAGTCCGGTCTCCTCGCGCAGTTCGCGACGGGCCGTCTCCTCGATTGACTCGTTGATCTGCATGAATCCTCCCGGGAGAGCCCACATCCCCTTGAAGGGCTCGACCCCTCGCTCGATGAGCAGTAGGTCAAGGCTCTTGCCGTTGAATCCGAAGACTACACAGTCTGCGGTCAGGGCCGGATGAGGATAGCGGTAGCAGTATTGTTTTTCCATTTTGCTTTGGCGTGTTGTGGTGAGGCTGATAAAACAGCTTCTGTGTAATTTTGACGCAAAGTTAGTGCGTATTTTTTACACTTCCAAATTTTTCTGCGTAAAAATTACGTCAGTGGTGCTTTTTTAACATTTTTGAACATTTCGCCTCGCGTCCGCGTCTTATTTAATGTATGAAAACCTCGATGGCCGCCTCTCTGCCGGAGCGGAGTGGAAAACTGAGAGAAAGAATTAACTATGTAATATACGAGTATATGGGAAAGATGAGATTTGCGATGCGGGGAGTGGCCTTGATTGGGGCAGTGATGAGTGTGATGAGCGTATCGGGAGCTCAGACAGGTGATACGGTAATGTATCGCACACAGGGGCGACAGGAGATAATGGAGGATACGCATGTGGTGCGCATCGGTGGAGATTCCGACACGGAGGCTACGCAGGACTCACTGCGCAACTTCCTTAGGATGTTTTATGAAGACCAGTACCGCCACTTCTATGATCCCGACGCTCCGACCTTCATGCTGATGAGCCGTGACGGCACATTAGGATTCGGTGTCGGTGGCAAGGCTGTCGTGCGCGGGTGGTTTGACTGGAATGGGTCTCAGGACTCCCCCGGATTCTTCCCCTATGATATTGCCATACCCCGCGATCCGACCGAGCGCTACGACTTGGGAGCCTCTCTTAATCAGACGTCTATCTACATGACGCTGCTCGGGCGTCGGTCCCGCTTCAATTATATGGTCTACATACAGGCCGGGTTTTCCGATAAAAATTTCAAGTTGAAGAAGGCCTACGTGCGGGTCAACGACTTCACAGTCGGTCTGGCCAACACTACCTTCGAAGATGGAGATGCGCTCGTGCCCACCGTAGAGTCGCAGGGCCCCAACGGACAGGCGGGAAAGACGCAGGTCCTCGCCCGCTGGCAGCATAACTTCCGGCGGGGATGGAGTATGGGGGCCGGTATTGAGTTCCCATCATCCGATCAGGATGTGGTAGACGGCAAGACAGCGGCCTGTCGCGACTATATCCCTGACTTCGCAGTGATGGGGCAATATGCTTGGGACGGCGGTGACAGCCATATACGCCTCTCGGGGCTACTGCGCACGATGACCTACCGCAATCTGCAGACTCAGACCAACCACAACGTGACGGGATGGGGTGTCCAGTTGTCAGGTATGGCTAATATCATCAAACCGTTGGTGGTCTATTACAGTGCCATGGTGGGGCAGGGGGTAGGTTCCTATCAGGGTGATCTATCAGAGGGAGCTTATGACCTTGTCGGTGTCAGCAATGAGGAGGGTAAGATGGTGGCACCGTTGGCTATGGGAGTGACGGCCGGTGTGCAGTATTGGTTCACTCCCCGGATTTACTCCTGTCTGGCCTTCGGTGAGACCCAATACTATCAGAAGCATCCTTTGGCAACTGACCAATACCGCTACGGCCTCTACGGCGCCGTCAATCTGTTCTGGAAGATAACACCGCGATTTCTCAGCGGAGTAGAGTATGTCACAGGTAAGCGTAAGAACCATGACGGCGCCCACGCCGGGGCCAACCGCGTCACGGCGGTGCTGACATACTCTTTTTAGTGATTAGTTATTAGTGATTAGTGATGCTGCTCACTTATCACTAATCACTAATCACTTATCACTGCTCGCTAATCACTGCTCACTAATCACTAAGACGATTTGGTCCACGAGAGCGTGATTCGTGTGGATGTTCATGTTCTCGGTGTCGGGAGTGAGTTCGAGGGTGACGGTGTGGGTGCCTTGGGTCATGGGGACAGTGACGGAATTGGTGTAGCCCCAGTCGTTCCAGTTGCCGCGGCCGCGATGAGGCATCACCAGAGTTCCGACACGTTTGCCGTCGACGAGGATAGCACGGATCGCACACTTGTTTTCCGTGTTGACCGGACCATTTCCATTGGCATAACGCACCTTGATGCTGTAATCTCCGTTGACCGGTACCTCCACAGGGACAGTCACCACGGGAGCGGCATGATCCGTCTCCACGAATCCCTCGCCGCGGAAGTCGGCGAAGTTACCGTTGAGGGGATAGCTGACCTCGGAAGATTGCATCACTACCGTTTCATCCGGAATCTCGAAGGTCAGCATCGGACGTGTCGAACGCGGCTCCGAGGCGAAGGACTCGATACCGTCATCGCTCACTCCGATGACCTGATACTCACCCGGTATGGCAGCGTCGAAG
>CAMWHX010000109.1 GCA_947174155.1 uncultured Porphyromonadaceae bacterium | reverse complement strand
CGCTTGATGAAGCCCTCCTTGATAAGGAAGGGCTCATAGACCTCTTCGATAGTGCCGGCATCCTCACCCAGAGCTGTGGCGATAGTCGACAAGCCTACGGGACCACCCTTGAATTTGTCAATGATGGTCAGCAGTATACGGTTGTCAATCTGGTCGAGACCATGGCTGTCGATATTGAGAGCTTCCAGAGCATGTCGGGCTATCGGGAGGTCGATGCGGCCATCACCCATGACCATGGCGAAGTCACGCACACGGCGCAGCAGGGAGTTGGCGATGCGCGGTGTGCCGCGCGAACGCATGGCGATCTCCAGGGCGGCGTCCTCGTCAATGTCGGTCTGCAGCAGGCGTGCCGAGCGCTTGACGATCCCTGTCAGCACCTTGTGGTCATAATACTCCAGATGACAGTTTATGCCGAAGCGGGCACGCAGGGGGGCCGTCAGCAGTCCCGAGCGAGTGGTGGCCCCGATCAGGGTGAAGGGGGCTATGGTGAGCTGGACGCTCTTGGCGCCGGGACCCTTGTCGAGCAGGATATCGATACGATAATCCTCCATCGCGGAGTACAGGTATTCCTCCACGATGGGGTGCAGACGATGGATCTCATCGATGAAGAGCACATCATGCGGCTCAAGGGCCATCAGGATACCGGCCAGATCACCCGGCTTGTCGAGCACGGGACCGGACGTGACCTTGAACCCCACCCCGAGTTCGTTGGCCACGATATTGCTCAGGGTGGTCTTACCCAGACCCGGAGGACCGTGAAGCAGGGTGTGATCAAGGGCTTCTCCGCGCAGGCGGGCCGCCTGCACGAAGATCCGGAGGTTTTCGATAGTCTTCTCCTGGCCCGCGAAGTCATCAAATTCCAGCGGTCGCAGTGCCTTCTCTATGTCGCGGTCGCTCTGTCCGCCGGTTGACTGTTGTTCCGAGCGTATATCGAAATCAGACACAAGAAGCGGGATAGAGGACTATCACTTGCCTGTTTCGGCAGCGGGAGCGGGAGCTGCAGCTGCGGGAGCTGCGGCAGGAGCGGGAGCTGCAACGGGGGCGGGAGCTGCGGCAGGAGCCGGTGCAGCTGCTGTGGTGGGAGCGGCTACGGGAGCCATGCTCGATGCGGTCACCGGAGTCTTGATGGCAAAGGAGGCACAGATGCTCACTACGCAGATGAAGATGGCCAGCGTCCAGGTGGCCTTCTCGATGAAGTCAGTCGTCTTGCGGTAGCCCATATACTGGTTGCCCGAAGAGTAGTCGGAGGCCAGACCGCCACCTTTGGATTTCTGGATCAGCACCACGCCGATGAGAAGCAGCGAGGCGATCACGATGAGGATACTCAGAAAAATATACATCTCTATAAGTACTTATTGATTTAACATAGATTTGACGAGACGATATCACCCTTGTGATGCCGCCTCGATGAGTAGCAGTTTCCGAAGAAACCGTATTTGGTCTGCAAAGTAAATACTTTTTTCCGGATTTTTCAAACTCTCGCTCTGAATAATTTCAAGTGCACGTGCATAATCCCTATTTTTTATACATTCCTCAGCGCTTCGGGGCGCTTCGGGGAGGGTCCGTGGCGCGGATGGATCAGACATGACACCTTGCGCCTCCTTCATGAGGAGGGTGGCATAGTCTACGGCGGGTGCTATCCGATCCAGGGTTCCCGTATCACCACCCTTCACGCTCGGGGCGAAGGTGTCGAGGAAGTCATCGATCGCGGAGGTGGTCGTGAGATTCTGCGGGCGGGCTTCCGGGTAGAATTCAGATTGTGCCGGCAGCTCGCCGACAAGCGTGGCGAGGGCTATGTCATCACCGACATTGACAGCGATGAGACGCAGGAGCCTGTCGCGCTCCTCAGGATCCTCAGTACTCCTCAGAGCTTCCAGTATTGGTTGTAGAAAGTAAGTCATTACCAGTTTCCAAGTGTGGCGTTGAAGATTAGATCGACCAGTTCCTCAGATATCTGGTCACACAGTTCATCCTGCACGTCGGTCAGCATCAGAGAGCTGGAAAACTGCCGGTAGGCCGAGAAGGTCTGGTCTACGTCGTTGGCCGGATTGCGGTGGTCGGTATACCTCACCCTCACCGTGATCGTGAGGCGTGTCTCGGTAGCATAGGCATCCTCGCCTACGGCTTGCGGAGAGAGGGTATACCCGGTGATCTCCCCGGTCATCTCCAGATCTGAGGGACCATCGACCTCTTGCAGACGTGTCTGACGTGTCACGGCATCCAGCAGGCGGTTTTCGAAGGTCTGCTGGAGGGGTGGATATACCAGCGCCGCTCGGATCGGGAAGTCTCCGATATTAATCGTGTGGTAGATGTCGTAGTTGATGGCCGAGCCATTGAGTTTATAGCTGATAGAGCATCCCGCCGCTGTGCAGAGCAGTAGCACGGCTGAGAAGATGGTCACCAGCGGGTGTATGGAGCGGCGTATGGTCATGAGAGTCCGTATTCCTTGATTTTGCGGTAAAGTGTGCGTGGGGATATATTCAGGTCCTCGGCAGCCCGACGCTTGTCGCCGTGGTTGCGCTCCAGAGCGGCGGCTACGGCATCGCGTTCGGCATCTTCGAGCGTGTGGCCGCCGGTCGATATGTCACGTGTATCTCCGACTCCCGGGTCTTCATCCTCCACGTCGGGACGGATTAGGGAGGCGGCGCTGGGGAGTGCGCGCATCGGTCGACTTGGAGGAGTTTCGCCGCTTCGTTCGCGCAGCTCGTCAAGCTCACGACGCATGGTCATCACCATCGACCACAATATATGGCGCTCCGACTCATAGTCGTGGCTCTCACGATGCGGAGTGACGGCGGGAGTGGCCATGGCCGAACGATCTTCCGGCAGGGTCTCCATCAGGGTCTGACGCGAAATCTCTGTCCCGGCCTCGAAGAGAGCGAGCTGCTCCACCACGTTTTTCAGCTGGCGGACGTTGCCCGGCCAGCGGTATATCTCCAGCATACGCTTAGCCTCCGGAGTGAAGGTGATGGGACGCGTCATATATTTCTCGGCGAAATCAGCGGCAAACTTTCGGGCGAGCAGGAGCACATCCTCACCTCGGTCATGCAGGGGGGGAACGTCGATGACCACCGTCGAGAGACGGTAGTATAGATCCTCACGAAACCTCCCCTCGGCCACGGCACGAAGCAGGTCGACGTTGGTGGCGGCGACTATGCGCACATCAGTCTTCTGGACGGTAGAGGAGCCGACTTTGAGATACTCTCCCGTCTCCAGCACGCGTAGCAGGCGCGCCTGAGTGGTCAGGGGAAGTTCGGCGACCTCATCGAGAAAGATCGTACCTCCGTCAGCCTCTTCGAAATATCCCTTACGGGTAGAGACGGCACCGGTGAAGGCCCCCTTCTCATGACCGAAGAGCTCGCTGTCGATGGTGCCCTCGGGGATAGCACCACAGTTGACGGCTATATATTTACGATGCTTGCGCGCCCCCGACTGATGGATAATTTTCGGAAAGAACTCCTTGCCGGTACCCGATTCACCGGTCACCAATACTGACAGATCGATAGGGGCGACCCGCACGGCGCGCTCGATAGCGCGGTTAAGGCCGGGCGAATCACCGATGATGGAGAAGCGCTGCTTGACGCGCTGCAGCTCCTCCGCACTGAGTGTCTGAGATGTCGACATATATATTATATAACGCTCACGTCATCTATATAACGCTCACATCCCCCCGATAGTGCATGTAATCGGTGATGGCTGCGATACCATCCCGTCTTCGTTTGAGGATTTCTCCTGTCAATGAGGCCCGGTCATTTTTTATGAGCCGGGTCCTAACACTCGGGTCCTGACACAACTACGGAAAAATCCCGGACCACAATACTTTTATCCTCCCGGTATCCAGGCTTTTCATCAAAAATTTGTAACTTTGCCCTCTGAAAGGATATTCCTCATACACACTACGTTTAGGAAAATTTAGTAACGAGCAAATAACCAAGACAAAAACATCTGTAGCATGAAAAGACTTATTCAGACAGTCCTGATGATGCTGATTGCCATATGCAGTATGTCAGCTCAGGAGATCGCAAGAGTCGAATACAAGGAGTTCGATTCAAAGAATTTCCCTTTCAAGCGTCCTTTCCTTATCTTTACCCCGGAGGATTATGACACTAATGTTAATTCCGATTATGATGTAATCTATGTCTTTGACTCGCAATGGCGTTCACATTTCGGACTTGTTCACGATCTAATGCACTACGGTTGCCAGGAGTTGGTATGCCCGAATGAGGATGCACGCGATTATATTGTGGTTGGCATTCCATCTCCATACGTTCCTGAATATAACTACGAAAGAAATTGCGATTTCTATTCCTTACCGGTAAATACTCCTATACCTGAAGGAAGATCTGAGGAAT
>CAMWHX010000108.1 GCA_947174155.1 uncultured Porphyromonadaceae bacterium | reverse complement strand
TCTCGGGATGTTCGAAATCCGACTCTGTGAAGGTGTGCACCTCACCCTGCCATGTGCCGTCAATCTTGTGTCCATCCTTCGAAAGGAGCTCAAACTCAAACATTCTCTCCTTGCCCACGGTAGAGACGGTGACCGTACCTCCGCAGATGGGAGCCATGAATGTGTTGTATCCCTCATCATCCGTGATCGAGAGATCGCCATACCAGGAGTAGAGCATGTCGTGACCATAGTCGAGGTTACCCTTCAGGATACCGAAGTTCTCAAACTTATTGTTGACCGTGTAGACGCCGTCCGCCAGATCGTTGGGATCACTGAAGAGATAGAGCGACAGGAAATCGCCATTCTCCATCTTCGGCTCCGTGAAGAAGATCTGATGATAGTTGGTCCCGGGCCACATCTCCTCGCCCAAGGCGAAATTGATACACTCCGTGTCGTCACGGAAGTTGAGCGTCACGTCGCGCCCGATCATATCCTGACCCTCCGGCTCGGAGTTGTCACACATATTCTCTATGTAGGGAGCCCTGTCATAGCTGCCGTAGACCCGGATACCGTTGTCAGCTACGAGATCAAATTTTAAGCGTGTACCACCATTCGATACGGTGAAGGTACCCCCCTTGATGATGGCAAGCTGACGGGTGCCGTTGGGATTGTAGTAGATCAGATGGGTGCCCACGGGAGTCTCCACACCGAAGACGTCGATCATCTTGCCCGGCTCGAAAGTGAAGGGTACGCTTGTGCCCTGAAGTTTGTCCGGACGAGGATCGCAGATATATTCACCGTCGGCCAGACGTATATTTTTCGCAGTCTGAGGATTCTCGATCTTGGGAGTGAAGGGGTAGAGATTGAGCATATAGCCATTGACCAGATAGTCATTCTCATCAAAATCTCCGGCGGCAAACTGCAGACCCATATCATCGGCAAAATGCTCGAACCAGTTGCCCCAGAAGCGCCCGTAGGTATGGGTGAACGTCACGTCCTGATCATCTGTGAAGTCGTCAAACACACTGCCGCCGGCCATAAACTCGAGCGGCCCCTGATAGCGCACGTCGAGAGAGTATCCCTCCATGGACACCAACTCACAGCGTATGTCATAGTTACCATCTGCTGTGTGACGCACGTCAGCGGATCCATTGATGAGGAAAAGCTGGATAGTGCCCTCGGCACCCTCAGCCACCCTCAGCCATGCGGAACTCTTCTCCGGACTCCATGTGAAATCGGCGTAGGTGACCGCGGGATTGTAATACCCCTCGGGGAGCACCGGATTATACTTATCCTCACTCAGGGGAGCAGCCAGGCAGAGTTGAATCTGAAAGTTACCGACCTCCAAGGGATCACTCCATTCATCCGGCTGAGAATCAGAGATCATGATCTGATAGAGTGCATTCTCGGTGCGGGGATTATAGACTGCAGACAGGACTTCGGTAGCCTCATTGTAGACCGGAGCGTTTTCGAAGCGTATATTGGATATGTCAGTGCTCTCGAAGACCTGTTTCTGACCATCGGTGGTGGTCACGACCACCTGGTACTGCTGCGCGGCCGCCGTCATGGCGGTCAGGAGCGCCAGTGTGCTCAGTATTTTGCGTGTCATGATGTGCGGGCTTTATTTGATAAACTTAAACGAGTGTTTCGGTGCAGCCACCGTGTACACACCCTTCGGCAGGGCTTCGGTAGAGATGGTGAGCACCCCTCCGGCATCGGCTGTGGCGGCAGCGATTTTGGCTCCGTCGACGGAATACAGGAAGACCTGCACGCCCAGCTCGAGGCCACTGACGATGACGGCTGTGCGCGTCAGGGATACGCGCAGAGCCTTGGCGTCAGACTCCACCCCCTCCACACTGTTGTAGTTGGGATCGATCTTGAATGTCAGGTTGACAAGATCTGCTATCGGATAGAGGATACGCTCGTCGTTGATATCGGTGATGACCAGATCGGAGCCTTCGATTGTAGCGACCGGATCAGTCTGGAAAGCGAACTCCACCGGCTCCCCCTCCACGGTGTTGACCACCAGTATATGGCGACCCACATTGCTGTGCTGAGCCGAGACGCTGACTGCGCCCGCTATGCAGAGCATGGCTGATATGAGTATTTTCTTCATGTGTGTGTCAGTTTAAAAATCGGTGTTTCGGTTAATTCTCGAAGTCGATGGGCCCCTCGTAACGGATATCTATACGGCGTCCGTTGGCACCCGTCAGGTCCATCTGTATGACATAGTTGTCACCCTCGAGCTGCACGTTGACCAGACCGCTGACCTTCGTATTATCATTGGGACGATACATATCGATACTGCTCAGCGGGCCGAAAGTGCCGGGAGTCTTCTCCGCTGAGTAGCGGTATTCACCGGGAGTCAGCACCGTGGTGCCCGGCTCACAGATGAAGTCCATCGTAAGCTCATAGTTGTAGGCGTTGTTGGCGAAACGTATACCGATCTCACCATCCACGGCATCGTTGATATTGATCACTCGGGCGATATCGGCAGGCATATCGTAGACAGGGCTGTAACCCGGGAGGGTAGCCGTAGCCTCAGCCTTGAGCACACTGCCGTCGGCAAGGGTGAAGTCAATATTAAAGGTATAGACGTTGTTGGTCTCAGCCACGGTCATCGTGCCCGCGGAGATACCGATTTTCTCTCCCCCCTTTGTGACGTTGGAGTAGCGCGCATCGCTATCCACCGTGAAGGGGGCGTTGGAGGCGTCGACGGTATACTGCCCCGGCTCCAGATAGCGGCTGTTCTGCGGACCGTAGATCCACAGGAGCATATCCACACTTTCGGATTTGAAAATCAGTTCAGCGTCACCGGCGGAGTAACCCATAGCCTCGACAGACCCGAATGTCGTCACATCGCCTGAGGGACGCTCCACGATAGTCACCTCCTGCACGTAGTCGGTATTAAACTTCGTGTAGGTCCCGTCCGGACGGGTGATCACCATGCTCTGCGCCAACACACCCGGCACACAAGCCAAGCCAAGCAAAACAGTGGTAAGAAGTTTTTTCATACTCAATATGTTTAAGTTAGTCATAAGCCCCTCCGATGCATAAATACACCGACAGAGGTAGTGGAAAAACAAATTTACAAAAAAAATCCCAACCCTCCATCATTATGTGTTAAAAAACACATAAATGATGGGCGACACCCCGGAGATGCCGCCCATCCGACGCAGGGAGTCACCCTGCGCGTTCCTAACCAATGTGTATCTTAACGTGTGATGTACTTCCGTCCGTCGCGTATGTAGATGGTGCCCGGAAGCGGATTGACAACCCGACGCCCGCAGAGGTCGTAGACAGTACCTGCGGAAACGTGACCTTCTGTGATATCATCTACACCTGCTTTTTCAGGATCATATATGACGTTACCCTCCTTGTCGGTTACCCTTTTAAGATACACCTCTTCGGGATATTCCGGTATACTGCCTACTTTCATATCCAAATAGCTGCACGGATAAAGGAATGTGCCACTGTTGATAGCACCGATACCCTCGACAATTACAATATCATCATCTGCGAAGTAACCCCACTTACCCTCCCATGTCATTCGATTGTCGATCGTCTTACACGAGGTGATAGTGATGATATCATAGTTTTCGGGGTCAAGTTTGAATATCCACGGGTACTCTATTCTCTCTCCCGGTTTAATCTCCCAGTCGTACAGCAACTGTTCTCCCTCGACCGGTTCACGCCATTCCGCAGGACGTGACACGTCAAGAAATTCACTATAGACATAAGAGAAGAAATTAGGGATCGCCTCTATCTCTTTCCACTGTTCTTCGGTGGTGGAGTGAGGCAACACATACACTTTGTCTTCCTCCCGTCGTAGCCAGGCTATCGGGAAATCTAACAATGGCGTTCCCTGTTCGGAGACCACCATACACTTCTGCCAGTCTTTCCCCTCGCGCTCTTCGGCACCGGCAAGTCGCAGACCGAAGCTACCTGAGGTATCGTCATCCATGCTCATGCACCAATAGCCATACCACCAGGTGCGTCCCTCCTCAACGAGCAGATTGTCAGAGACGGCGGGGGTCATGTCCTGCGCACGCGATGGGAGGAAAGCGCAGAGCAGGAACATGATGGTCAGGATGTGACTAAACTGTAAATTTCGTTTCATAGGCATTATGATTTAAAATGAATACTATTCGCCCGAAATCGGACGTGTTGACGGTGGCAAAGTTAAGTAGATTCCACGACAGTACAAAATTTTCAGACAAAAAATCATTTGGTTTTTTAAAATTAACATACTGATAATCAATGAGTTCCAAAATAAATTTTTGGTTTTTCTTAAAGCGCTGATAATTGGAGTGTTATGTACCTGTATCTTATACACATGTCCGAGCCCACGAGACGTAGAGGAATCTCGTATGCCGTCTTC
>CAMWHX010000107.1 GCA_947174155.1 uncultured Porphyromonadaceae bacterium | reverse complement strand
CTCATACTCCACTATGTAGTTGCCCTTCTTGTCCATGTAGGGCACATACTCCTTGCGTATGTCGGCGATCCACTCCCCTTTAAGCTCGAAGGCACTGTTGCTGTACAGGCGTGTCGTCTCTCCCGACTCGTTGAGCATATCCTCCTGGATATAGGTCTGATTCATCACCGATCCGAAGGCTTCGAGGATACCGTTATATATAGCAGCTTCGCGGGCTTTCTGCTGCGCTTCGAGAGGACTCTCGTTCGGCTCGGCGTAGTAGGTCGCCTTGCCTTTGATAGTCTTCACCGAGGGAGCGGCCGCCACGCAGAGAGTCACCGCGAGCAGCGTTAGAAGCAGTGTGAGACGTCGTATATGTAGTGCGAATGTTGCGGTCATGATCTGTTATGGGGCCCTCGGAAATGAGGGAGAATGTGCAAATTTACACATTTTTGGCCAAACATCACTAATTTTGAGAAGTATTTTTTTACCTTAATACTTTTTGATAGTTGGCCCGGGCAATAACAGACCCTGTCTGACTGTTTAAAAAGAGCAGTATCACATGAAGGTATATTGCGCCTAAGAAGTATATAACCCGTACAATATCTTATATGACCTTATCACGTATTTCCATGATGGCCGCTTCCGCCATGATGATGGGTGTGATGGTATCCGCCCCGGCGTATGCCCGCAGCACGTATGACGAGCAGTTTGTATCTTATCCTACCTACTCGGGCGAGGACCTGGAGCTTAGCGTAGATAACTACGGCACCCACTTCCGTCTCTGGAGCCCCAAGGCCGAGGCAGTCACTCTGTCGCTCTACGACAATGGTCGCACCGGCAATGCCTACGAGACCATCGATATGAAATTCAATCCCGAGAACGGCACATGGACCACCTCGGTTCCCTCGCAACTCTATGGGAAGTTCTACACTTTCCGTGTGAAGCATGACGGACGCTGGCTTGATGAAACCCCCGGCGTTTGGGCTAAGGCTGTAGGGGCCAACGGTGCCCGTGCGGCCATCATCAACCTCGATGCCACCGATCCCGAGGGATGGGCGGAGGACCGTGGACCACGTGTCGACAATTTCTCGGATGTCATCATCTACGAGATGCACCACCGCGACTTCTCTGTGCATCCCTCCTCCGGTATAGCCAACAAGGGTAAATTCCTGGCTATGACCGAGCCGGGCACCACTACCCCCTCCGGTCAGTCTACCGGTATCGATCATCTGAAGGAGTTAGGTGTCACTCATGTGCATATCCTCCCCTCCTACGACTTCAATTCGGTCGACGAGACCAATCTCCCGGCCAATACTTACAACTGGGGTTACGATCCCCTCAACTACAATGCTCCCGAGGGATCCTATTCTACCAATCCATCCGATCCCGAGACTCGCGTGCGCGAGATGAAGGAGATGGTGAAAGCCCTGCATGACGCCGGGATCGGTGTCATCATGGATGTGGTCTATAACCACACTGCCGATAATGACGGCTCCAACTTCGAGCTGACCGCTCCCGGCTACTATCACCGTCATTGGGACGACGGCCGCTACTCCGACGCCTCGGGTTGCGGCAACGAGACCGCTTCGGATCTTCAGCAGATGCGTGACTTCATCATCAACTCCACCAAATATTGGGCCGACGAGTATCACATCGACGGATTCCGCTTTGACCTCATGGCTATCCATGACATAGAGACGATGAATCAGGTGGCTCGCGAGCTCAAAGAGGTCAATCCTTCGATCTTCGTATATGGTGAAGGATGGACCGCCGGTGACTCCCCCCTCGCCGTGGAGCAGCGTGCACTGAAAGAGAATGTCTCCAAAATGACCGATATCGCAGTCTTCTCTGATGATATCCGTGATGCTGTCAAGGGGCACTATACTGATGCGTCCGATCGCGGTTTCGCTACCGGCAAGCCCGGATTGGAGGAGACGGTAAAGATCGGTATCGTAGCCGCTACCAACCATCCTCAGGTCAATTTCAAGAAGGGAAACAACTCCAAGTTTCCCTATGCAGCCTCTCCCGAGATGATAGTCAACTATGTCTCCTGTCATGACGACCTTACGCTGACCGACAAGCTTCGCAAGTCGATGCCCGACGCCACTGACGCCGAGCGCATGGAGGCTGCCAAGCTGGCGCAGACTATCATCTTCACCTCTCAGGGCACACCCTTTATGTTTGCCGGTGAGGAGATCTTCCGTGATAAGAAGGGTGTCCACAACTCTTATAAGAGTCCTGACGAAATCAACGCTATCGACTGGGAACTCAAGCAGGCCAACCGTGATCTTTTCGACTACTATCAGGGTCTGATCGCACTGCGTAAGGCTCATCCCGCCTTCCGCATGACCTCGGCCAAGGATATCGCCAAGAATCTGGTGTTTGACAAGATTGATGCCTCCAAGACTCCCAATCTGATCGCCTACTCCCTGCGCAATAACGCCAACGGTGACGAGTGGAAGGATATCAAGGTCGTATTCAACGGTGCTGACAATCAGCAGACCTACAAGGCCCCCAAGGGTGATTGGATGATCGTGGCCCGTGACGGCAAGATCAGCCCCGTCGAGGGTCTGGGATCATTTGCCGGAGGCGACATAACCCTCGCTCCCCACTCTGCCCTCATCCTGGCCCGTCCGTAATGATACTTACATACAAAAAGGGCTCCGATGTCGCGCATCGGAGCCCTTTTTGTACACCCATGGGGAGTCGAACCCCAATCGATGGAACCGGAATCCATTATTCTATCCATTGAACTATGGGTGCGGTTGCGGGTGCAAAGTTAATCATTTTTCCGTGTCCGACAACAAACTTTGGTGATTTTTTTGTAACTTCGCCTCCGGAAACCCTCACACTGACCACCATATGGCGATGAACGTACGAATCGAGCCCGGATGGCATCGGGCCCTCGCATGGGAGTTTGACAAACCCTATTTCCGGGCGCTGACCGACAGCGTCAGAAGTGAATATGCCAATCCCGCTGTGCGTGTCTATCCTCCGGCGGGACGTATATTTCAGGCCTTTGATACTTGTCCCTTCGAGGATACGAAGGTCGTCATCATCGGCCAGGATCCCTACCATGGTCCGGGACAGGCCAACGGCCTCGCCTTCTCCGTCGCTCCCGGCGTCCCCCTCCCGCCTTCGCTACGCAATATTTTCCAGGAGGTCCATGACGACACCGGCGCTCCTATTCCGGATGACGGCGATCTGACGCGATGGGCTAATCAGGGCGTGCTTCTACTGAACAGTGCGCTGACCGTGCGCGAGCATGCTCCAAAGTCTCATTCCGGTATCGGATGGGAAAAGTTTACTGCTGCCGCGGTCAGTCGTCTTGCTGAGGAGCGTGATAATCTCGTCTTCATGCTCTGGGGGAGCGATGCCATAAAGAGAGGGGAGGGGATAGACCGCAACCGACATTTGGTGCTCACCGCCCCCCATCCCTCCCCGCTGTCGGCCTATCGGGGCTTCATTGGTTGTCGCCACTTCTCGCAAGCCAACGATTATCTGAGCGCCCACGGTAAAGATCCGATAAAATGGTAAGACCTCCCGGTTTCATCATATCTAATAAATTCAGAAGTAAAATGACAGAAAGACAGAAAATAGCGTTAGAAGCGCGAAAGCAAGGCTATAACTGCGCACAGTCCGTAGCACTCGCTTTCGGAGACATAACAGGGCTTGACCATGACACGACGGCAAGAATGTGTTCGGCTATGGGCACGGGTATCGGGGGCAGCCGCGAGATCTGTGGTGCCATCGCCGCGACCTCACTCATCGAGGGATTCCGCCACGGAGCAGCTCCCGCCGACAAGGCCGGAGCCATGAAGGCAGCCGGGGCCTTGATCGACAGATTTGCCGAGGCTAACGGTGGATGTGTGCGTTGCGCTCAACTCAAAGGGGTGCCGGGACACCGCTCATGTGAAGAACTGATCCTTCAATCTGTGGAGATCATGGAGCAGGCGCTGTGATGAAGAGAGTCATTTCGATCCTTTGGAGTCTCCTGTCGATAGTATCCTTACTATCGGCACAGCGCACCGATACCCGTACCGTCATCTACGATGATCTGTTTCGTACGTTGAAGGTGCAGGTCGAGGGACGGTTTATGGATCCCCCGGTCATCACTCTCGGGGGGGACCGGCATATCATCATATCCTTCGACGAGATGGCGGAAGATGTCTCTCAGCTACAATATCGACTGGTGCATTGCAACGCCGACTGGCAGCCATCGGCCCTTGTGGAGTCAGAGTATCTCGACGGATTCAACATTGCCGATATAGACGATGCCGGATTCTCGGCCAACACATTCGTGCACTATGTCAATTACCGTATCGTCATACCCTCTGAAAGAATGAGCCCCCTGGTGTCAGCTAATTACCTGGTGCAGGT
>CAMWHX010000106.1 GCA_947174155.1 uncultured Porphyromonadaceae bacterium | reverse complement strand
ATATCGGAGGGCGCTCGCAGAAGGCGGACTGGTCGGTGATTGCAGTTTTCGATCGCTTGCTCGTGGCTGACGGCGGTAAACCGGAGATTGTAGCCCAGTGGCGAGGACACTGTGATATGGACCTCCTGGCGTGGCGCGCTGCCCGTATCGCGAGATGGTATGATGACGCCCTGTTGGTCATAGAGAGCAATACCATTGAGACTCGCGAAAAGAGCAGGATGCTCGAAGGGGACCAGGGGCGTTACCTGCTGAGTGAAATCCGCGATGCTTACCGCAACCTCTACGAGCGTCCCCCCTCTGAGGAAGATATACGCCAGGGGGCGCCGGCACGCTACGGCTTTCACACCAACAGCGCGACCAAGCCGGTGATCATTTCCGGACTTGTGCGCGCTGTCAGAGAGGGTCTCTATATAGAGAGGGATGAGGAGTGTCTTGGGGAGATGCTACGCTACGAGCGGCGCCCCAACGGCTCATACGGAGCCATAGCCGGAGCTCACGACGACATCCTGATGACGAGGGCCATCGGACTCTACGTGTCGGAGCGGATGCCGGTTCCGTTCAGCCGCAGTGATCGCATAATAGCTCGATCCCGGTGACGGCGAAAACTGCGACGGAAGAGGGGGATCAGCGATGGATAGTGCCTGAACGATAGGCTTTCAGCAGCTCCCGAAGCTCATCTATCTGCTCCTGGAGCTCAGCCCCCTTGTCGGTGTCGCGCACGCAGGTGCGGCTCTTCGACTGTTCGACAACCTGAGTCGTGGAGCGGATATCGGCACCCGTCACGATAGCATCCTCGGCCGAGGTGAAGGGTTCGTGCTGCACCAATTCGAAACCGCGGCTATGCCACACAAGAGTGTAGCCGGCGATCCCTGTAGTGTTATGATAAGCCTTCGAGAAACCACCGTCAATGACCATGAGAGCTCCGTCAGCCTTGATGGGGCTCTCACCCTTTCCGGCCTTGACGGGGACATGGCCGTTGATGATATGGCGCTGCTTACCCTTGACACCAAAAGCATCCAGAATAGAATCCACTACGCGGCGGTCATCACGCAGATGATAATAGTGACCCTTCTCCTCGTGCTGGGGTTCCTTCTCGGTGAGGAAATAGCGCTCGAAGGTGGCCATCTTTGCCTTGTCGAAGAGCGGGGAGTCAGGCCCGCACCATAGATAGTAGTAATAATCTATGGCAGCCTGACGCTGATCCTCCGGAGTATCGGGATAGAAGGCGGATCGCATCACGGCTCCAACCTTGTCGAGAAGTTCACGCCCCTTGTAAAGGCGACCGAATACCTCGACACTCTTGAGAGTCCCGTCGGAGTTGAGCGGCACAGAAGCGTGGTAGAGTAGATTGGAGTTGGAGATCTCATACATGTCGCCATGCTCGAAGAGGGTGGTGATATGCTGGCGCAGTTTGTCACTCATACGGAAGGAGTGGACCAGCTTCTGTATCAGCTCCTCCTCATCAGGAGTAAGGATATACGGATTGGCCGGGTCAATAGTCGGGAAGTGAGAATCGCGCAGAGGATACTCCGTGCCGTCAAGGATGATCGTGCCGCGGTCGTAGTCGATAAGATGCAGCAGCTTGCGGTCATCCATGCGCCACTCGGGATGCGCATCTATGAGAGCGGCCTCGATCTTGAACTGAATGACGCTGATCGCCTTGTGCATACGTGCGATTAGCTGACGGTTTTTCACCGAAAGCTCTGTGGTGTCTTTCGGAATCTTCGGATCGAAGAGTTCGCAGGGGTCGTCACCGTATACATCCATCGCGAAGGCGGCCAGAGGCACCAGGTTGATACCGTAGCCATCTTCAAGAGTAGCCATATTGTCGTAGCGCAGGGAGATACGGAGCACGTTGGCTATACAGCAGTCATTACCGGCCGCAGCTCCCATCCACAGGGCGTCATGATTGCCCCACTGAATATCGAAGTCACGGTAGTGGCGCAGGCGGTCCATGATGATATGGGCACCCGGACCGCGGTCGTAGATATCTCCCAGGATATGCAGGCGGTCGATGCTCAGATGCTGGATGACATTGCAGATGGCCTTGATAAACTCATCGGCCTGCCCCGTGGAGATGATGGTCTCGACGATACGGTTATAGTAGGACTGTTTGTTTTCGCCCGAGGGGGCTTCATGCAGCAACTCCTCGATGATGTAGGCGAAAGACTTCGGCAGGGCCTTGCGCACCTTGGAGCGGGTATATTTCGACGACACGCGTTGAAGCACCTTGACGAGCTGATGTAGGGTCGTGCGGTAGAAGTCATCCAGATCCGGCTCAGTGGCCTTGATATGTGTCAGCTTGCGCCCCGGATAGTAGATCAGGGAGCATAGCTGGCGTATAGCCTCATCGCGCATTGAGGTGCCGAAAATCTCATTGACCTTACGCTTGATGGAGCCTGAAGCATTTTTCAGGATATGGGTGAAGGCTTCATGTTCGCCGTGGATATCGGCCACGAAGTGTTCGGTGCCTTTCGGCAGGTTGAGTATAGCCTCCAAATTTATAATCTCGGTGGCGGCACTCTGGATGTCGGGGAAGGTCTGGGCGAGAAGCTCCAGAACTCTCGGATCTTTAGGCATATGTCAGGTATTAGATAAGGTTAGTATAGTGTGGATGGTACCCCCGGGTGAGGGGTATACCAGTAAGGGGGGACCGGATTAGAACTTGCGGCAGACCAGTCGGGTCTCTGAGGAACGCAAGACAAGGGTCGACTTGGTGAGGGTCTCGACATCGTAGGTGGTTTTCAGGGAGTAAATACCCCATAGATTCATACGTCTGAGACGATCTCCGAACTTATTCTCCGGGAAGTCCAGCGTCAAAGTCTTGCCGGTATAGATGAGATTGGCGGTCGGCTCGACCTGACCACCCTGGGAGCGGAGCTGGCAGACATGAAACTGGAAGCAGATATATTTCTGATCAGGCACAAACGAGGTCACGGAGCCGTCGGTCAGGGTGCGTTCGACCTCCATGACCTGCCACATCCCGTCGAGGTCACCGTTGATATCCCGCTTGTCGCAGGAGATAAGCGTGGAGAGGGCACACGTTACGCTCAGCAGGAGCAGTGTGAAGATGGAGAGAGTGATATGCAGGCGTTTCTTTTTGGGAATCATATATGATGATGCTAAATGGTTGGATTATCGGAGGGAGGAAGTCGAATTTTCAAATGCCGTGGTTGTCGCAGGTCCGGTCAGCGCCACGATTTGGAGATACGCAGCATGACGCCGGCAGAGTTGCCGATCAGGTCGCCGTGGTCGAGACCCAGCCCCAGAGTACCCTCCCAGCCGGGGAGAGATGTGGGGCGCCAGGAGACCTCGGCCAGACCGTTGAAGGCATTCTTGACATCGGGGAAGACCCAATTATACGTGCCCCAACTGCGGGTGAAGCTCAGCAGCAGACGCCAGTCTACGTTGGGAAGAGGATTACCCCCCAAGCCGAAGTGCCACGCGATGACGCGCGTCGACTGGAAGTTGATGCGGTGAGGATTGTTGAAGGCCGGTGAGAGACACAGCGGGGAGCCGGTAGACATGCCCCAGTGCTGCCATCCGTCGTAGAGGTAGTGAGCATAATAGTCATCAGCTCCCGACACCTGTTCGGGGATATTGGGATCCTTGTTCCAGAGTATGGGGCCCGACTGATACTTCATATACAGAAACTCGCCGACGATATTGGAGAGAATCGGGTTCTCGGGGAGACGAGCCTCCACGCCGTAGAGGCCATCCTTCCATGGGAAGGATATGTAGAGCATTGAGTGATCCTCGAAGAGGTGCTCATAATACCCCTTGACCATCCAACCTGAGGGGTCGGTCCATGAGAGCTGAAACTGCCATGCACCGACAAAGTTACCCTGCACGTTCCCCTGTTCCCCGTCGGGAGTGGTGTCATCGCCGCGCATGGGTATGAGAGCCTTCCACCATGCTTTCAGGTCAGAGGGCATCTTCTGGTAGGAGCCGGGACCCTTGTAGTTGTAGATCTCTCCGGCAAACTGAGTACCGGTCTCGAGTCCGACCTCCAGGACGAGAGGAAATTTCGAGGCATTACCGTTGCGGATCCAGATACCCTTCGAGTTGTAGAGAACGCCCTGAGTATATTTGGTGCCCGGTTCAACCCAGTTGCGTTGCCAGCGGGAGTCCGTATACTTGCCGAAGGCCAGATAGCCCTTGACGCCAAGCCATCCCTTTGTGCCCCAGATATCGGCATAGTCGAATATTCCGATACGCACCTGCGGGATAGGGCGGGAGTTACCCGAATAGAGGAGATTACCCGAAGAGAGACGCGGATTGTTGAATTCCCCCCACATCTCCTTGCTGCCGACCATGGCGTTGAGACAGCGGTATCGCACCTCGCCGTAGAGCTGCTGGATCACCCAGGGGCTCTGACCGCGCCATGG
>CAMWHX010000105.1 GCA_947174155.1 uncultured Porphyromonadaceae bacterium | reverse complement strand
TCCATATCCAGACAGTCGGCCGTGGCGAGGTGAGAGAATACGGATCGGATCTCCACACCCCCCTGTGGCGATATTATATCCATAAGCTCGGGGAGTTCCTCCTCGGTGAAGCCCATACGGTGCATCCCGGTGTCAAGCTTGATATGGATCGGATAGCGCGAGACGTTGCAGCGTCCGGCCTCGCTGATGACATCGTGAAGCATATCGAAGGAGTAGATCTCCGGCTCCAGACGGTAGGCAAACATGGCGCTGTAATTGACCACACGCGGGTTCATCACCATGACGGGCATCGTGATCCCGCGTCGCCTCAGGTCGATGCCCTCGTCGAGCACCGCCACGGCGAGGTAGGCCGCCCCGCAGTCTTGAAGTGTCTTGGCTATCTCGTAGCTCCCGGCACCATAGCCGGAGGCCTTGACCATTGCTACTATCCCCGTCGAAGCCGGCAGCAGTGAACGGAAGTAGTTGTAGTTGTCTACCACCGCGTCTAAGTTGACCTCCAATACGGTCTCGTGGGTGCGCGCTTCGAGGCGTTCGAGTATGCGTCCGAACCCGAACCGCGGTGCTCCTTTGAGGAGAATGAGGTCGTCGGCGAAGTCACCAGGGGAGACTGATGCGAGGAAGTCGTCGGTCGAGGGGAAGAAACGGGCCTCGGGTCCGAACTCTCCGGCATGGGCCGAAAGCATCGGTCCGATCCCTATGAATCGGTCCACACCGCTGTGGCGCAGCAGTGTGGCAATACGATGGCAGGTCTGCTCTTCGTCGGTCGCTTCATGATCCAGATCACTCATTATCACGACCGGATGCTGCCCGGGTGTCGTACGCCGTTTCATAAAGTCGAGCACCGGACGCAGCGAGCTGAAATCAGCAGTATACGAATCATGGATAATGCTGCAGCCGTTGACACCATCAATGACATTGAGGCGAGTGCCCACGGCGCTCAGTGAGGGGAGGCGCCGAGCCAGAGTCGCGGGGTCGTACCCCTCGACGAGGGCACAGGCCAGAGCATGTGAGACATTCTGGCGGGCCGCTTCATCGGGGAAGTCCCCCCGTAGCTCATATCTTTTATCCTTATAGGTAAAGGCCATCTCATCATCTTCACCAAATTCTACAAAGAGTGGGGCACTGCGATCCGTGCGCGACCACCCGAAGAGAAGACGTTTGCCGTCCTCAAGTCGCTGCACCGCCTCGCTGACCAACGGGTCATCGAGACTATATATAATGTGTCGTGTCGATGCGAGAGCCCCCAGAGAGACCTTGTCGGCAGCTTTCTGGCGCGGGGATTCGAAACCATCGGCGTGAGGGGTGCCGATATTGGTGATGATAACCGTGTCGGGAGTGATCATATCACGCAGAGTTTCCATCTCCCCGTGTCGGGAGATACCGGTCTCGATGATAGCCATGTCCGTCCCGGCCGGTATCTCCCAGAGGGAGAGGGGGACGCCGATGCTGCTGTTGTAGCTGCGCGGGGAGCGCGAAATCCGGCTGAGAGGGGAGATAAGCTGGAATAGCCACTCCTTAACCGCGGTCTTCCCTCGCGATCCGGTGATGGCCACCACACGCCGTGCTCTTGAACGACGCGATGCACCCACTGTCTGGAGGGCCTGCAGGGTGTCGTCGACACGCAGAAATGTCGCTCCCGGCATAGACCACCCGTCGCGGGGCTTCCAATCACGAGTCACGACAAACGCTCTCACCCCGGCGCGATACAGAGGAGCGATGAAGTGGTGACCATCGCCCGAACGAGTACGCAGGGCAAAAAACAGCGAGTGGGACGCGTCAGTCAGCGACCGAGAGTCAGTCAGTAAAATCCGGATGTCGGGATTAGCGGCACCGGGAGTCATATCGGCTTTAAGCATAGCCGCGATTCGTGATAATCTCATGTGATAAGATAGAACAGCGAATTAGGACACTGCAAATATACCACTTTCCGCTCACAAATCCAAACCTCCCACCAAAAAACAGACGCTGTCCCCGCCGGGGCGACCATCCCTCGTCGCGAAGCCGTCCTCGCAGGGGCGACCCTCCCTCGTCGCGAAGCCGTCCTCGCCGGGGCTGTGCCCCGGACTGGAAAGCCTAAACGAAAAATAGGATGCGTATCGCTACGCACCCTATTCTTCCAATACCTTTTCGAAATCCTTCGAAACGGCACCGTGTTTCCTAACCCTAAATAACTATTAATCCATAACTTTACTAATGCAACAATAAATTGTCAATGAAACGATTAGCTTCTCCTGTGATGAGATGTCAGCCCTAAAAGGACTAAGCTCCATACAAGGCTTCAATAAGAAGGCCTCGTTATGACGATGCAAAATTATAAATAATTTTTCAACTTGTCAAGAGCTGGAGCGATTTTTTAAGGATTTTTGGTCAAAAAAGTGGATAATATCGCCGGAAATCCGGTAAAAAAGAAGCTCCCGACTATTGATCGGGAGCTTCGGCGATCGATCATGTGACCGATTATACGATTATTTGACGTCTTCGATGTGGTCTTCAAGCTCGGGAGCTGCTACGACATCGCTGCTGTCGCTTGTAGGGGTCTCCTCGATAAATCCGGCTGCATTGGGATCTGTGGTCAGTGAAGCCCACGCGGGAGCATCAAACCAGGTGAGTGTGCCGAGATCATCGATTTTCTTCACATTCTCATCACCTACCTCTTCGGGAGTGGCTTTTGCCAAAGCTCCGAAGAACTCCTGAGTGAGGGGGAATTTGCTTTTAAGATTGTCCAGTTCACTGTTGAGCGCTGTCACCTCGGGAGAATCTGTAGGGAGATTGTCAATCTTATCCTGGATGACCTGCGCCTTGGAGGCGAAGTCACCGCAATAGTTGATCATCTCGGTGTAGTCACTCTGTGTCAGAGATTCTCCGGCGGAGATCTTCTTGGCAAGTTGGTCAGCGGCACCTGTGCCGCTGCAGGCCGCCAGCACAACTGCTACGGCAGCCAACAGAAGGTACTTGAATTTCTTCATCTCTATTTTAAGATCTTAAAGGTATTTTCCTTTCTAACACCCTATCAGCTTCAAAAGTTGACAGGTGTATCCGTAAATCTGCTGCAAAGTAATTTTCTCAACAATTTTATGTGGTTATGATTGGAAATTGCCGGATTTTGACTAATTTTGTTACCGTTAACCAACTAAAACTATGATGACGAATGAATCTCCCCGCCCGGGAGTGTCTGAGGACACCGCCGAGGCTATAAATCCCAATGTCGCCTCCGATATGGATAGTGCCGCCGGAAAGATGGAGAGGAAGCGTGCAATACCTTCCGCTCTGTCCGGCCTTCTCTGTCTGGTTGTGGTCATCGGTCTCTTCTACTACCTCGGTCAGGTGATGGGTATGGCCAATATGCTCAATACCGTCATGCACACTGCCCATGATCTGCTTCTCAACACCGTCTTCTATCTGATGGGAATCTGTGTGATCACCGGCGCCATAGGGCGACTCTTCGTGGAGTTCGGTGTCGTCAAACTCCTTGAAACCATACTCCGCCCCCTGATGAAACCCCTCTTCAACCTTCCGGGGGTCGCTTCGCTCGGAGCCGTAATGACCTTCCTTAGCGATAATCCCGCCATCATCTCTCTGTCGCAAGACAAGCGGTTCAGCTCCTACTTCAAGAAGTTTCAGTATATCTCCCTTACCAACTTCGGCACTGCCTTCGGCATGGGTCTACTCGTAATGGTCTTCATGGTAGGGCAGGGGTATTTCTGGCAACCTCTCGTAGGCTTTGTCGGCGCCTTCTTCGGCTGTGTCATATCGACGCGCCTGATGCAGTATTTCGTCATCAAGGCCTACCCTCACTATGCACATGAATGTGCGATCGAGGAGAAGTCGCTCGATGAGGTAGGCGAGAAGGAGAAGGCTCCGGAGAAGTCTACCTTCCTGCGTATCCTCAACTCCCTTCTTGATGGCGGACGTACGGGTGTCGATGTCGGACTCGCCATCATTCCGGGTGTCGTCATTATCTCGACCCTGGTCATGATACTGACCTTCGGACCCGGCTCAGGTGGCTACGACGGATCGGCCTATCAGGGCGTGGAGCTACTCCCGCGGCTTGCCGCAAAGGGAGATGCTATCTTCGAATGGCTCTTTGGCTTCACCGATCCCCATCTCATCGCCTTCCCCATCACTGCCCTCGGAGCAGTAGGAGCAGCTCTCGGATTAGTGCCCGGTTTCATCGACCAGGGTTGGATCGACGGCAACGCCATAGCCGTCTTTACGGCCATCGGTATGTGTTGGAGCGGCTACCTCAGCACCCACACCGCCATGCTTGACTCAATGGGCTACCGCGACCTCACCTCCAAAGCCATCCTCGCCCACACCATAGGAGGCCTCTGCGCTGCCGTCATCGCACATCTCGGCTTCCTACTCGTAGTAAACCTCTGACGTAGTGATTAGTGATTAGCGATTAGTGATGAGT
>CAMWHX010000104.1 GCA_947174155.1 uncultured Porphyromonadaceae bacterium | reverse complement strand
GTTTATCCTCGCTTTGGTCGGATCACCAGCCGGAGGCGCCCGGACGGCGCCTCCGGGGTCGGCTATTATGGGGTTTCGGTTGTTATAGTTATGTATTTATATGATTTTTACTATGGAAAACAGCGATATGAAGAAGCCACAGGATGTGGCTCATCAGGTGGTCGATATGATGGCCACGGCGGGAATTAAGAATATCTTCGCCATTACCGGGGATAGTCTGAATGCTCTGACTGATGCTATATGCGATGACGGGCGTATACATTTTATCCACATGCGTCATGAGGAGTCGGGGGCTTTCGCGGCGAGCGCGGCGGCTCAGTTGACGGGGACTCCGGCAGCTTGTGCCGGTAGCAGTGGCCCGGGTCACGTGCATCTGATCAATGGTCTCTATGATGCTCAGCGCAGTAATGCGCCGGTCCTGGCTATCGCCTCTACCTGCGCTACGGATATGTTTGGCACGGGGTATTTTCAAGAGACGAATCCGACACTCCTCTTCTCCAATTGTTCGGTCTACAATGAGACAGCCGCCACTCCGGGACAGGTCCCTCATATGGTGCAAAATGCCCTTCAGCATGCGATCTCCCGCGGTGGTGTCGGTGTGGTCGGTCTGCCGGTTGATGTCACTACTATGCCTGCCGAGTCCATCTCAGCGTCCATGAAACCGCTTGCCACGGTACGTCTGCCTCAGCCTTCGCCGGAGGAGGTGCAGGCTGCCGCTGATATGCTCAATGCGGCAAAGTCCGTGGCCGTCTTCGCAGGTTATGGGGCCAAGGATGCCGCCGTCGAATTGAAGGAGTTTGCCGATCTGATGGCCGCTCCTGTGGTGACTACCTATAAGTCACAGTTTGAACTCACGCGTGACTGCCCGAATTTCGTCGGTCACTTCGGGTATCTCGGTCTGTGGTCTGCTACTGATGCTGTGAGCGAGGCTGACGTAACACTGATCATCGGCACTAACTGGCCCTTCCCCGATTTCTTCCCGACTGACAAGAAGCTGATTCAGGTGGATGTACGCGCCGAACATATCGGCAAGAAGGCTCGTGTGGACCTTGGAGTGCGTGCTGATG
The DNA here is from genome assembly GCA_947174155.1 of uncultured Porphyromonadaceae bacterium. The sequence goes on along the minus strand of CAMWHX010000104.1, from coordinate 3,386 downwards.
CCAAGGCCTTCCTGAGTGCCCTTATCCCTCTGCTGAAACGGAAGGAGGATCGAAGCGCGCTTAAAACCGCTCTTGCCAATTATGGAAAGATCAAGGAGCGTATGGCTGAGCCGGTCAAGACACGCGGCTCAAAGGGGTGTATCCGTCCGGAGTATCTGATGGACACCGTCGACCGTCTGGCAGATGACGACTGCATTTTCACCGTTGATACCGGTCTTAATAATTTGTGGAGCAGCCACTATCTGCACCCCGGCAAGAGCCGCCGCATGCTGGCTTCCTTCATGCACGGCTCGATGGCAAACGCGATGCCTATGGCCATCGGTGCTTCCGTGACGTGTCCCGACCGACAGGTGATAGCGCTCTGCGGTGACGGTGGTCTGGCTATGCTGATGGGCGACCTGCTGACTATCGTGCAGTATCAGCTCCCTGTAAAGATAATAGTCACCGACAATCGTGAACTCGGGTATGTGAAATGGGAGATGGAACTCGCCGGCCTGAAACCCAACGAGACCTCCCTCACCAATCCCGATTTCGGGGAGATGGCGCGCGCCATAGGTTTTCAGGGGGAGACAGTAAGCGATCCGGCAGATGTAGAGGGGGCAGTCAAGAGATTGCTGGCGGCAAAGGGTCCGGCTCTGCTATCCGTCACTACTGATCCGGACGCTGCTTCATTCACCTTCAGTGAGAAGATGATGGAGGGGGCGAAACCCGGTAATCCGGTGAATAACTTCATGGCTCCCGGCAGCTACTGATACCTTTTTTACATAAAAATTTTAGGGTCCGGTAAACTGATCACTCAGTCTGCCGGACCCGTTGTATGGATGAATACGTGTGTTACTCTGTGATGGTGACGAGCTTATATTTCTGCGTGCCGACACCGAGTTTCTCAGCTTCGTCGAGGATGTGCATACCGTTGCGCTCGTTGATGCGCTCGATCAGATGCTGCTTACCGTGATCATCGCTGTTGAGCACCATGTCGATGCAGGCGCGGTCAAGAGCCACGGGGTCAAGCGAAGCAAGGATACCGAAATCCTGCATCTCCGGCTTGGCGGGGTTACCGTTGCAGTCACAGTCTACGGAGAGATTATTGGCAACATTGATATAAAGGATATTGTCGCCCGTATGCTCTACGATAGACTTGCAAGCCTCGGCCATAGACTCCAGGAATGCATCCTGATCGGTAGCGAAGACACTACGCTCGTTGACGTCGGAGGTCGCACCGGCAGAGTGGATATTGGCCTTGCCGGCAGAGGAGGCGATACCGATCGAAATATTCTTCAACGCTCCCCCGAATCCGGCCATCTGGTGACCCTTGAAGTGTGAGAGCACCACGATGAAGTCATAGTCCATGAAACGCTTGCCGACGATATTCTTCTTCAGGTGCTTGCCACCCTCGATGGGAAGCTCCACGACATCGAGCGTATCCATGATGTCGATACCGAGGTAACCGTGCTTGACGGCCTCCTCATAATGCTTGGCGGAGGTGTTGCGATTGCCGGGATAGGCGGTGTTACACTCGATAAAGGTTCCGTTGACCACGCGCACGAGGTTATTGATGAGCGCCGTGTCAAGGTGGTTGGACTTCACTGACTCTCCTGAGGAGATCTTGACGCCGACCTTGCCATGTGCGTCGCGGCCAAGAGCCTTATAGATCTTGACAAGATTCTCAGGGGTGATATCCTTGATATAGTAGACAGTAGCTACGGAGTCGGTGGATTCGGCTACCGTGTCCTTATCAGTGGCGGTCTTATTGCCACCGCATGCGGCTGAGGTCACCAGCAGCATGGCTGCTGCTACGAAAGCAAAACATTTCTTGAAATTCATATCTTAGAGGTTTGTTTGGAGCAAATTTAGTTAAAATTACCGACATTTAGGCATATCGCGCGAGAAAAACGAAAAATTGGTATATTTTCCCACATTTTGTATCATCAATGTCTCAGGGCTTGCATTTCCCGACCGGAGGCTCAGCCAGTGTGATCCTGACCACACAAGTCCGGTCAAGACTCCGGGCAACAGCCTCATCAAACCGGTCCATATATTTCGGCAGGAAGCGCTCACACAGCAATCGCAACGCCACGATCTTCTCCTCATTATCCGTCACGATCGCAGCTCGACCCGAGGCAACCGCGGAGTTGTAATACTCCGTAAAATTACCCTTCTCCTCCTCAAACCTGGGTGTACAACGACTTACGGCCGACAAGCTGACCTCCGGATTCACACGAAGGCAGTCAATCTTTTCCCCCTCCGGAGCACAATGGAAGTAAAAAGTCTTATCGTCACGTCTCACCACCGATAAAGGCAATCCATATGGAGTCCCGTCAGGACGCACCATACTGACCGTGACATAAGGTGCCCGGTCAAAAACCTCAAATGCCCATGAGGCATCGCGTCGCTGAGCCGCTCTTCTCATCTCTCTCATAATATATAAGTCTTAAAATTGCGATCTCTTCCCCTCTGTTGCAAAGATAGTGTTTTTCCTCCGGTTGTGAAAATTTGGCAGGCGTCAGAGCACTGCAAAGGCTAATTTTGCACCATGAAAAAGTTACTGAAACAAATATTTATGAAGAAAACCAATGATCTCCCCTATGTGGATGAGAAGCCTGAAATCGAGGCTATGGAGTGTGAAGAGGTACAGGAGTCGGACGACACCCCTTGCGAAGAGAAGAAACCTGAGACTGAGGCTTCGGAGTGTGAAGAGGTAAGTACCTCGGGTGACATCGCTTCAGAATCTGAGGCTCTCTATCACTCCGAAGATGAGGCTCCGGCAGACCCTCTCAGTCAGATAGACCTCTCGGATCCGGCCACAGTAGAGGCGCTGCGCAAGGCTCTGAATTTCGACACCGAACTCGAAGCGGCCCGCGCTGCCGGCGAACTCGCGGGACGCAATGCACGCATCCAAGAGCTTATGACCATCCCCGACACGACCGGAGACGGTCTCCCCTTCCACGGCTCGGGGTGCGCCCCCGCGCCTCTCCACGCCCAATCGATCTTCCAACTCGCCAATCAAGCCCGCTGATAGCCTGAAAGAAGCAGTCCGGCCAGTACATGAGGCCCGCTGATCTATCCTCCCCCAAAAACAAGCGTCCGGCCAGTGCGCCGTCCAAGGGACGGCGAATCAGCCCCCGGGCAGCCGGGCAAAACAGTACTAACCCATCAAAACAAAAAGTTATGGAAATCATCAACACCAATCCCAACTATCAGCCCTCTGCCGCTACGGTCAGCGGCGTGGCTGAGGCAACAGGAGGAATCGCTCCCGGCAATTTCGTAGAGACCGATCTTGACGAGCAACTCTTCCGCTTCAACAGCGACGACACTCCGCTGATGAACCTCATGCTCCGCGCCAAGCGCGTGAAAGTCAATTCCCCTGAAGTGGAACACTACATGAT
>CAMWHX010000103.1 GCA_947174155.1 uncultured Porphyromonadaceae bacterium | reverse complement strand
AGCCATGGCTATGACGGCGATCAAGCCCAGGAGGTTGATGACGTTGTTGGTGCGTCTTACGCGGGAGTTTCCTGCGAAGAGCTTGACGGCGGCGTTGAGGCCTATGATGAGGGTCAGGAAGGCCCACCAGGCTGTGAGGGCTATGAGGATCGGGAGGTCTGCGGCGGGAGGGAGTGTCGAGAGGAGGGGTGGAGTTGTGAAGGTGGTCAGTAGAGAGAGTGGTGTCAGTCCAAGCCCGAATGCACACCACCAGGGGGCTATGAGACCTAAGATGAAGGCCATGATTTCGCGGAAATGCAGGGCTTTCATAATCCACCATGCAGGCAAGCACCACAAGGCTATGGCCACGCAACCCCAGTCGCACATTATACCTACGGATATGACCGTGGCGGCCACGAAGATCTCCTGTGTGGAGTTGGATTTGCGGAAGCATCCCATCACCAGGGCCAGAGAGGCTAGGGCAGCCAGGGCGACAAGCATCGAGCTGCACAGGGAGCTACTTACGGCCGGCACGGAGGTGCAGAGGAGATAGATCATCGCGGGGCAGACGAGATCGGTGCCCGGGATGAAGTCGTAGCGCTTGTTGAGAAGCTGCATTCCCAGTGCCAGGAGGAGCAGTGTGGCACCCCCGGTGATGACATCCCAGACATATGGGAGTCCCCATAGCTCCGGACCGGGGAGGAGGGTGTCACGGTCAGCGGTCGTATAGGGGCCGGCGTCGCTCAGCGCTGTCACCAGCAGCATCACAGTGCCTAAGATGAGGGAGATGATCAGTATTCCGGGGCCTAAGCTCTTACGCTGGATCATACGGGTTGGATAAGGAGAGTCTCAGAATCGGGTCAGTTGGCGAGTGAGGATTCATCCATGCAGCCGGCTCCGATGTCGGAGCGGTAGTGAGCCCCTTCGAGGTTTATGCAAGCGGCTCCGGCCAAAGCAGTCTCGGTAGCCACGGTGACGTTGCCGGCCATGGCGGCTACGGTGACTGCGCGTCCGCCGTTGGTGACGAGGCGTCCCGTGGCGTCCTTGGCGATATCACCTCCGAAGACCATACATCCGGCCGCTTCGGCCTCTTCGAGACCGCTGACATGGTCGGGACGGGGTTCCAGGCAGGGATATTTCGGTCCGGCCACGACGACGGCGGCGCATGCCTGGGGAGACACTTGCAGTTTTATATCACTGAGAGTGCCTTCGGCTATCCCTCGGAGCAGGGTGACGAGATCGGTCTCCAAACGGGGGAGGAGTACTTGCGCTTCCGGGTCTCCGGGACGCACGTTGTATTCGAGGAGGACCGGTTCGCCGTGGTCACTTTTTATGCCGAAATATAGGAATCCCTTATAGCTTATGCCGCGTTCGCGCAGCAGGTCCAATGTAGGGTCTATGATGCGGCGCTGCACCTTCGACAGGAACTCCTCGTCGGCCCATGCCACGGGGGAGTATCCTCCCATACCGCCAGTGTTAGGACCGGTGTCGCCATCGTATAGACGCTTATAGTCGACCACCGGGGGGAAAAGGATATAAGCATCACCATCGGTAGCTATAATCACGGAGCACTCGCGGCCATGCACGTAATCCTCGATGATGACCGTGCGGGAGGCACGTCCGTAGAGACCTTCGAGCATATCCGAAAGGCAGTCCTTGGCATCGGCGAGATTATCGAGGAGAGCCACCCCACAGCCGCGGGCCAGGCCATCGGCTTTCAGGACGTAAGGGGGAGTGCGCATCTCCATAAACGACATACCTTCGTCGAGGGTTTCCGTGGTGACTGACATGGAGCGTGGTGTAGGAATTAAAGCTTCGGCCATGAACTCCTTGGCCACCTCCTTGCTCGTCTCCAGCCGGGCGGCTTCCTCGGAGGGGGCTATGACAGATATGCCGGCTTGCATAAGGGCATCAGAGAGTCCGGCCTGAATGTATTCGGTCGGTATGATGATGACCATATCGATGTCATGGTCTCTGACGAACTCCACGACTGAATCGAACTCCATAACGTTGAGTCCGGTAGCCTGTATGGCCCCGGGATAATTGCCGGGAGCGGTGTACAGGGTGCCGAGCGTGGGACTGCCGAGCAGTTTCCAAGCTATGGCGGACTCACATCCCCCCTTGCCTATGAGCAATATGTCGGGTGAAGATTTCATTTTTTACGGCGCGAGCGCATTTTCATATCTGAAAAACGGTGGGTACTCTCTTCGGGGAGAGAGGGGCCCCTGTCGCTTATTTCGTAATTGCGGGTGAAGGAGCGATTTCCACGGTCCGGTCCGGGCTTGCGCTCACGGTCGAAGCCGGGCTTACGGTCATTGTCTCTCTTGGAGAATCCGGGCTTGCGCTCACGGTCGTAACCGGGTTTGCGATCGTTGTCGCGCTTGGCAAAACCGGGCTTACGGTCACGGTCGAAACGGGGTTTGCGATCATAAGAGGGACGCGAGGGGCGGGAGCTGAAATCAAACATCTCCTCGTCGTGATCATCAGCCCCGGGGCGGGCATCATACTGGCGGCGGGAGGCTTGCTTGCGTTCACGCTCTCGATCTCGGTCGAAGCCTTTGGGGCTCTTGCGTTTGGGGCGTCCGCCGTCAAATTTGCGGGCATCCTCTTCCCATTCTCTGTCAGACATGCGGTGTACCTTGGGAGTAGCGCGGTGTTCCTGACGGCGCTCCAGGTTGCCGATGCTGCCACCCTGACTGCGGAAGTCGTTGTAGCCGCCGTCGAAGAGCACGTATTCGCGTAGCGAACATTCCAGATTGCCGTTGTGGAGTGGTATCTTGACAGAGGGTTTCAGGCCGATGGCTGCGAAATGCTCATCGCGGAAGCCTATGATCCAGGCATGCCATCCCTTGAAGGTCGTTTTCAGAGTCGTGCCTATACTCTTGTAGAGGGCGCTCATGTTGTCGGCCTTGATACGCTCGCCGTAGGGGGGATTGGTGACGAGCACACCCTCCGGGGCTACCTCCTCCCAGTCCGACATGGGCTTGCAAGAGAGTTCGATCATATCCTCGACCTTGGCTGAACGTATATTCTGGCGGGCTATGGAGACCGCTTCCGGGTCTATATCGGCACCATATATGCGGTAGGCGAACTTACGCTCAGCGCTGTCGTCGTTATAAAGCTCTTCGAAGAGATCGCGATCGAAGTCGGGCCACTGCTCGAAAGCGAAGTGCTCGCGATAGATGCCGGGGTTGATATTGGCTGCTATTAGGGCCGCTTCGATGAGGAATGTGCCGGAACCGCACATTGGGTCCGCGAAGTCGCAGTCGCCACGCCATCCGGTCTTGAGGATGATGCCGGCCGCGAGCACCTCGTTGATCGGGGCTTCGGTATTGGCTACCTTGTATCCGCGCTTGGAGAGGGGTTCACCCGTGGAGTCGAGCGAGATGGTGACGCGGTTGTCGAAGATGTGGACGTTAAGCTGCACCTCGGCGCCGCTGAGGCGTACCGAGGGGCGGCGTCCGTACTTGTCGTTGAAGTGGTCGGCTATACCATCCTTGACACGATAGGCCACGAACTTGGAGTGTGTAAAGTCGGAGCTTGAGACGGTGGAGTCGATGGAGAAGGTAGAGTCTACCGACATATATTTCTCCCAGTCTATGTCGCGTACGCAGTGATAAAGCTCGTCGGGATCAAAGGCTGTGAATTTTATGATCGGCTTGAGGATACGGAGAGCGGTACGGCAACACAGGTTGGCCTTATACATCATCTCGAGGTCACCCTCGAAGCTGACCATGCGCTGGCCGAGCTCCACGTTGTGGGCTCCCAGAGCGATGAGTTCGTCGCGCAGGACATCTTCGAGGCCTTGGAATGTCTTGGCCACCATTGGGAATCTGTTTTCCATTGTGCGGTATGTGTGTGTGAGAAGTCTTGTAGAGTGGTTAGGGATCAGAAAACGATAGAGGGGGTACCTCCCGAGTGACGCGGATTGTCGGCGCGCGGTGTCTGAGACTCCTTGTCGGTCTTGCGGGTCGGAGCTGTGAGTGCGTGCAGACGCTCGTTGAATTTGGGATCGCGGTTATAAGTGGGATTAGTCTCTAGCATTTCGATGACCTCGTGGTCATCAAACTGGGCAGGCTCCAGCACGGCATACTTCAATTTGGCCACGTCGCGCTTCTGCTTTGTCATCTTGTCGCGGCCGTAGATCTCGATCATTCGGCTGTCCTCCTCCTTGGGGGGTGCGGTCTGAGGGGCAGGTCTGGTTGACCCCTCGCCGGAGCCGCCGGCGGGGAAGACAATGCGCTTGTCATCAGTCGAGCCCTCGCGCAGGGTCACATCGAAGCCGGAGGCGAGGACGGTGATCTTGACCTTGTCGCCCAGTTCCGGATTGTCACCGATACCCCATTTGACGTCGATGCTTGACGGCAATTTGGATGTAAACTGGGTGATCTCACCGATCTCATGAGCCTGAATAGCGTTTTCGGCACTCGCTGAGCAGGTGAATTTCAGCAGCAGGCGTTTCGAGGTGTAGATATCG
>CAMWHX010000102.1 GCA_947174155.1 uncultured Porphyromonadaceae bacterium | reverse complement strand
TCATAAAACTTGGTTTTGAGCGGCGCAGCTCGCGATCGGAAGTGATTTTTCAAGCCTCGCCGGCGTTTTTCATCAGTAAATTCTAATATTTTAACAACCGTATTTTAGATTGGTTTGATTTTTTTCGCTAACTTTGCACAAAAGACACCCTCGCCCGGCTCCCGGTCAGGTGTTAGAAGAGATAGAAAGATATACCGCGAGTCCGGCACAGAGCGGGATCCGGTTGTCATAAACCCCAAGAAAGAGACAGTTAACCAAAGAAATATAAAGTCATGAGTAAACCTTACGTATTGGGTGTGGATGTCGGTGGCACCAACACCGTCTTCGGTATCGTGGATGCGCGTGGCCAGGTTGTGGCCAGTGGCAGTATCAAGACTAAGAAGCACGCCAATTTCGACGATTATGTAGAAGAGCTCCATCACGAGGTCATGCGTATGCTGGAAGCAAATGAGGCGGTGGGCAAGATTCAGGGTATCGGTATCGGTGCCCCTAACGCCAACTACTACACCGGCGAGATTGTAAATCCGCCAAACCTCCCCTGGGGTCCCATCATTCCCCTCGCCGAGAAGGTCAGCAAAGCTTTCGACGGTCTCCCCGTAGCTGTGACAAACGACGCTAATGCCGCTGCTCTCGGTGAGATGACCTACGGTGCGGCACGCGGTATGAAGGACTTCATCATGATTACGCTCGGCACCGGTGTAGGCTCCGGGATCGTGGTCAACGGTCAGATGGTCTATGGCCACGACGGCAATGCCGGCGAACTTGGTCATCTCGTGGTGAAGCGCAACAACGGTAGAATGTGTGGCTGCGGTCGCACGGGATGTCTTGAAGCATATGCTTCGGCTACCGGTGTGGCCCGCACGGCGCGCGAGTTTCTCGAACTTCGCTCGGAGCCCTCAGTGCTACGCAACCTTGATATCGACATGATTACCTCCAAGGATGTGTATGATGCAGCCGTAGCCGGTGACAAGCTGGCCAAGGAGATCTTCGAGTATACCGGCAAGATCCTGGGTGAGGCTTGTGCCGATATGTGTGCCTTCTCATCGCCTCAGGCTATCGTGCTCTTCGGAGGTCTGGCCAAAAGTGGCGATCTGCTGCTGAAACCTATGCGCGAGGCGTTCGATAACTCCCTGTTCCCAATATATAAAGGTAAGATCAAGATCATTCTCTCCGAGCTTAAAGAGAGTGATGCCGCCGTGCTTGGTGCTTCGGCACTCGGCTGGGAGGCCAAGTATCAGTATCCCGTGACCCAATCCCTCGACCACTCGGTGCCCCTCGTGCCCGAGAAGTAAGTGATCGGTCTCCGAGAGAATTTACAGATTGATCCTGCGATGAAGGTAGCGATACTCGGACGAGGGAATGTGGCGACCCACTATCTCCGCGCCCTGACGGCAAACGCTCCCGACATCGAGACTATACAATGCGATCCGCATCACTCCGAGGAGACTCCGGGGGATGCGGATTGCGTCATTATAGCGGTTTCCGACTCGGCGATTGGCGAAGTCGCCGACTCGCTTCCTCCGCTGCCGGGTGCGATTGTGGTCCACACCTCCGGGTCCGTCCCGATGGAGGCGCTTGGAGGAGTAAAGGCTGCCGGGAGAGGTGTGTTGTATCCCTTACAGACCCTCAGCCGCGACCGGGAGATTGACTATGGCACCCTTCCACTCCTGACGGAGGGGGATACCCCTGAGGTGCTTACCGCTGTTGACTTACTGGCCCGGAGGATATCCCGATGCGTCAGTCATGCCGACAGTGAGGCTCGTGCACGACTGCACTTGGGAGCGGTCTTTGCATGCAATTTCACTAACCTGATGTGTCGCATCGCCGGCGAACTGCTTGACGAGAGGGGCTTGGAGCTGCAGTTGCTTCTACCCTTGGTAGAGGAGACAGTCGCCAAACTGCACACATTGACGCCGCGAGAGGCTCAGACAGGGCCGGCGGTCCGAGGCGATACGGCTGTGATGCGCAGGCAGTATGACGCTCTGGCGTCTCATCCCGATTATCAGGAGGTGTATGCCATGCTCAGCCGGCTGATCCGAGAATCAGGACCGGGTGTCGGGCGGTCCAAAACTTAGACCCCGACTTTTGTGTTTACCTAATTAGAGCGGTTCGGCAGACGATTTTCCGGATTACCCGGGATAACCCCTAACGAATCCCTTGTTGGCTTAACTCCGCACGAGGCACCCGGAGCCGAAGGTGGACTTACAAAAATCTATACTGAATCCGATGGACTATAATCTTACCAAGATCCGAGCCATGGCTTTTGATGTGGATGGTGTGTTGTCACCCTCCACAGTACCTATGACCCCCGAGGGAGATCCGCTCCGTATGGTCAACGTCAAGGATGGTTTCGCACTTCAACTCGCCGTGAAAAACGGTTTTAAGATCGCTATCATCACCGGCGGAGAGTCGGAGTCGGTGGCTAAGAGATACAAGGCGCTCGGAGTCAAGGATGTATTCCAGCGGGTAGCGAAGAAGCTCCCGGTGCTCGAAGAGTGGATGGAAGCCAACGGACTTCATCCGGATGAGGTGATGTATATGGGTGATGATATTCCTGATCTCCCATGCATGAGGTATGTCGGGCTCCCTTGTGCCCCGCGTGACGCCGTCTGGGAGTTGAAGGACGCGGCGCGATATGTATCTCGTGTAGAGGGTGGCTACGGCTGCGTGAGAGACGTCGTGGAGCAGGTTTTGAAGGCCAACGGTTGCTGGCTGAATACCGATCGCGCCTTTTCGTGGTAAACCGTGGGGGTAATTCATAATTCATAATTCATAATTGGACGACTCACACCCGAAGACAAACGGAGGCTAAGGGGGGAATCCCCAATTCAAAATTCAAAATTCAAAATTCAACATTACATAGATGATTTATCTTGCGAGTCAGTCGCCACGGCGACGAGAGCTATTAGAGATGCTTGACGTCGAATTTGAGGTCTTGCGTCTCGAGGGGGTTGAAGAGGTATGGCCGGAGTCATTGCCGGCCGTCGAGGTACCGGAGTATCTGGCTCGCCTGAAAGGGGAGGCGGCCCGCCGACTCGTGACTTCGGATGATCTGGTGATTACCGCTGACACTGTGGTGATCAATGACGGCAGAATCTATGGGAAGCCTCGTACCGAAGCAGAAGCAGTCGAGATGCTACTCTCCCTCGCGGGACACACTCATCAAGTCGCGACAGGGGTTGCGCTCGTCAAGGGGGGTGAAGAGGGGGCCGAGATACGCTCCTTTACAGTGGTGACAGATGTGACCTTCGCACCGATTTCTCGCGAGGATGCGGAGTTTTACGTCAGCAAATATAAACCATTGGACAAGGCGGGAGCCTATGGTATACAGGAGTGGATAGGATGTGTGGCCGTAGAGAGTATCAACGGCAGTTTCTACAACGTGATGGGGCTTCCGGTGCAACGTCTATACAAGGAGATTGCACCCATAGTGCGCCGAAGATTCAATTCGACACAGGGATAGATAAGTCCGTCAGTATCGGCCATCATGTCGATACCAAGCGGACCGGAGTATTCAGGCGCAATCAGAGTCTCCAATGCTCTCCTCTGAGCTTCAATAATATGGGCTCCCCAATCCGGGGCGCCTTTTTTTATTCGCTCTTCAATCTCATGCTGAGGGAGATGGAGGTTCGCTTGATACTTACCCCGGGGTGAGGTCTCGAAGAGTGAGAGACCGAGAAACCGGGCTTTCCCTTCAGCGCAATGCCACTCTGTGGCGAAGTCGATCAGGCGGTCTACACCCAGCTCGGCCATTACGCTTCCCTGACGACGTATGATGCCACGCGCCCAGGGGCGAATGTGCCGCTCCTCCAAGTCGGAGGTGCGCAGGACTCCGCGTCCCGAACTGCTCCACGGAGCTTTCAGCCAGCCGCCGGGGTTCTCCGCGAGCCAGTTCATCACCTCCTCATCGCTGCAGAGTTCCACAGGGGTACGCAGATTCAATGGGGCCACTGATCTGTCGTAGAGTCCGATCATGCGGTTGAAGGGGATGGTAGTGCGTCGATGGGATAGGGCACGCAGTCGGTCGAGGGATTCCGGAGTGGGCAGACACTCCTCCGAGACACCGGCAGCAAGAAGGCGACGGCGAAGGTCGCGGTTCCACCCCCACGGCTCTATATGGACCTGTGACGGGAGAGGTGTGCCGGAGATCGCTTCGCTGAAGGAGCCCTCATCTGAGGGTATGTAAACCGGGAGTGGGGTGTCGCCTACACGCAGGTCGCGGAGTGAGGCGACATCAAAAGGGGGATCCGGAAGTAGGAGTGCCTCTCCGGGGAGTGCCCAGTCGGCAGGGAGGAGAGCCATAGTTCGACGCAGGGTGACGACGGAGGCGGGAGGGGTATAAAAATCCAATCCGGACGCCAGCGCATAGTCTGTGTCCGGATTGAAGATATATATAGTCAGCATATTGTCGCCGCTAGGATCAGTCACTCAGGTCCTAGAGCGCCGTGAGAGGAGTGGA
>CAMWHX010000101.1 GCA_947174155.1 uncultured Porphyromonadaceae bacterium | reverse complement strand
GAGCACCTGCCGCAGTTGAAATCCGGGTCGGATTTCGTGCTTCTGGTTAATCCCTAGAAGGGGATGCTGCTGGCGTCGGGAGTAGCAAAGTTTATCGCTGATCCGGAGAATACCCTTTATGACCCTGCATATGCCTACAAGCATGCCTTCGAACTGCTGACGAAGCGTGGACGGTGCCCGGGGGATCTGCTTAACTTCCTTTATGAGCATAAATGGTTGCCGGATGCCCACTTCCCCGCGAGTGAAGACTTGAAACTCGTAGCGGATAATTGGGTTTTCATCGCCCGTTGCTACCTCCAGCAGTATTATGTGGGAGATTGAAGCAATTCATGATTCATAATTCATAATTGGGATTCCCCCACCCGAAGACAACCGGAGGCTAACGGGCGCCTCCACAATTCATCATTCAAAATTTAAAATTATCCCGTGTATCTGATTCGAATACTTGCTTATGTAGCGCTTCTTGGTGCTACTTCGGCTTTTGCTCAGACTACCCCCGAGGAGGTGATGAGTGATCCGGATAAGGCCGGTGGAGTCTATTATGCCTATCCGGTCTCGGAGAGACACGACACTCCGGCACCGAAGGGTTATAAACCTTTTTATATCAGTCATTACGGTCGCCACGGGTCACGCTATCTGATAAGTGACGACGATTACACACGTGTGGCGGATATGCTGCATGCCGCCGACAAAGCCGGAGCGTTGAGCCCTCTCGGACGCGACGTGATGCATCGTGTAGACTCCGTCATGGTTGAAACACGCGGACGCGGGGGAGATCTCTCACCTCTCGGTGTGCGACAGCACAGAGGGATAGCCGAGCGTATGTATAAGGCGTATCCGGAGGTTTTTGCCGGAGAAGCTCCCGTATCGGCTCGGTCGACTACCGTCATACGGTGTGTACTCAGTATGGATGCCTTCTGCGAGCGTCTCAAGGAGCTTAATCCGAAGTTGAAGACGACCCGCGAGTCATCCGGACGATATATGGACTATCTCAACTACCATAGTCCTGAGTCAAACGCCTATACCGGGAGTGATGAGTGGCGCGAGGAGTATCGCAAGTTTGAGCGGGAGCACGTGAATCCCGACCGGTTAGCTGCAAGTCTGATTTCCGATCCCCTCTACCTGCGCAAGCATGTTAATCCCGACAAACTGATGTGGGGACTCTACTGGATAGCGGTAGGGATGCAAGACATAGAGACTGATCTCGATTTCTATGATCTCTTCACACCGGAGGAGTTGTTTGATCTATTTCAGATCAACAACTACCATTTCTACGTCTGCGATCATAATTATCCCGGAAATAAGGGGCTTGTGGTAGGAAACGCGTCAAACCTTCTGCGTAATATCATCGAATCTGCCGACGAAGCGATAGCCTCGGGAGGCAATTCGGCCACTCTGCGTTTCGGCCATGACGGCAATCTGATTCCACTTTCGGCTATTCTTAAATTGGAGGGATGCACCGGTGAGACTGAGATACCGGAGGATATATATAAGGTGTTTTCGACCTTTAAGATCTCTCCAATGGCCGGAAATATCCAGATGATATTCTTCCGTAAACCTGTCAAGGGGGGAGAGGATGACATACTTGTAAAGTTTATGCTAAACGAACGCGAGACTTCCATCCCTATCGAGACCGACACATGGCCCTACTACCGTTGGAAAGACGTTAAGGCCTTCTACGGTTATTAACCTACACTATTACACCCCGGTGCCTCCGATCCACGGGAAGCACCGGGGCCTTAGTCCATAGTGGTTGTGAGCCGGAGCGTAAATGTTTCGCAAGTTAAATTTTTGTAAAGGAATGGGCCGATATTATTATAAGAAGCGTTGTAGTGTCAAATTATCTTAAGAATACTATGGACACTACATTCAGTTTCATCCCCTCCGGCACATCGGCCCGCAAATCTGTGGGTACGCCTTTTGACACCACACTGCTTTACCGACGTCTTCGTCGCGCCGCTCAGGAGCAGGAGACAGCCAGGGCAAAGGATGTCTCCGGTCGTCTGACGGAGTTCAAGCCTGTCACTGCTGAGGCTATGCGTGAGATCTGGCCTATCCTTCGCAAGGAGGCCGGACGCACCACCGACTTCAGTTACGGCGGACTGCTGATGTGGGTCGACTATTTCAAGTATGAGTATGCTATCGTCGACGATACACTCTTTATCAAGGGGCTTGTCGAGAATGATGTCACTACCCCTGCTTTCTCCCTCCCGGTAGGACGGCTACCGCTGGAGGAATCTGTCGCCATGGTAAGGGATTATGCCAAGACTCACGGGATGAAGGCAGAGTTTTCTGCCGTTCCAGAGTATGCAATGGAGCAGATGCGTGCCCTCAAACCCGTCAAGGAGGAGGAGCTCACCGACTGGGCTGACTATCTTTACGACGCTGCGCCGCTGATGACCCTCTCCGGAAAGAAGATGGCCAAGAAGCGTAATCACGTCAATAAGTTTCTCAATACTTACCCCGATTGGGAACTCGTGGAGATGACTCCGGCCAATGCCCACGAGGCAATGGAGTTTATGGATGAGGTCTTTGAGATGGAGGGTGACGACACCCCAATGGCACGCGAGGAGCGTCAGCTGACACGACGTCTCATCGAGGAAGTGAAGCTCGGCGACCGTTACCTGCTCGGTGCGCTGCTCAAAGTTGGGGACCGAGTGGCCGCCTTTACTATTGGAGACGTGAAGGGAGATACACTTTTCGTACATGTCGAGAAGGCTACCCGCAAAGTTGAGGGAAGCTACGAGATGGTCAACAAGGCCTTTGCCGAATATGTAGGTAATCTCTATCCTGTGGTCAAGTATATCAACCGCGAGGATGATGCCGGTGATCCCGGTCTACGCAAGGCCAAGGAGTCCTATCATCCCGTCGAGATGCTCCGTAAGTACAATGTTATCTTCGATTAGTCAACGAGTTCACTCCACCCCGAATATCCGATTTCGGGGTGGTTTTTTTATCTTAAATAGGGGGGAGGGGAGAGATTGAGGGAGAAATTGTTTTGTACTCTGCGTAGCTTTTTGTAATTTTGAAGTCGTTTTGGCTTTCTGTGTATTTCTTTGCTGTGAGCCGGAACGGCTGAACACGTGAAATATCGTGGTGTCGTTTAATTTTTGAATGAAGACTATATGAGTGACGTATTGGTGATCATACCTACGTATAATGAGATAGAAAACATCTCACGGATGCTTGACACTGTCATGGCTCTACCTGACGGGTTTGACGTGCTGGTGATCGATGACGGTTCTCCCGACGGCACAGCGGATGCCGTACGCGAGGCTATGAAGAAGTATCCGGGACGTGTGCATCTGGAATGCCGTAGTGGTAAGTTAGGGCTTGGGACAGCATACATACATGGATTCCGTTGGGCCCTTGCTCGCGAATACGGCTATATCATCGAGATGGATGCTGATTTTTCTCATAATCCGAATGATCTGACACGCCTCTATCACGAGTGTAAGGATCGGGATGCAGATGTGTGTGTAGGGTCGCGATATATCACCGGTGTCAATGTCGTCAACTGGCCGATGGGGCGAGTGCTGATGTCATATTTCGCATCGGCATATGTTCGTTTCGTGACTCGCATGCCGCTGCGAGATTCTACGGCAGGCTTCGTATGTTACCGACGTCGTGTTTTGGAGACGTTGGATCTTGACAAGATAGAGTTTAAGGGATATGCGTTCCAGATAGAGATGAAGTTCAAGGCATACAAGAAGAGATTCAAGGTCGTGGAGATACCCATTGTTTTCGTCAATCGTCAGCTCGGCACCAGCAAGATGAATTCCAGCATCTTCGGTGAGGCGGTCTTCGGAGTCATGAAGCTCCGTTTATCAGCGATCTTCGGTAAGTTGTAATCTCCGATTCCGCGAAGCATCCGGTATATAGAATTAGCCTGCGATGCAGGCTAATTTTGTTTATTTATCGGGTTAGCGAAAGTGTCGCTGATATCGGCCCAAGTCGAAAAGTCGGTGCATAATTTGTTTTATCGAAGGGGTATCGTCGGGCCCCGCATGGCGGGGCTATGTATCAGGCCCGTATCGGCGGCAACTCTGTTGCCGTCGGTGCGGGTATGAATATGGTCGTCCCCCTCCGCGAAGCGATGCAATGCGCATGCGCATTGCATCGCTTCGCGGAGGAATTATATACATTACCTCACTATACCCGCACCGTCGATACGCTTCGCGCATCGACGATACGGGCCTGATACATAAGCCTGCTATGCAGGCTTACATCGGTTTTAGTATCACGATCATATCCTGCTTATCTTGATGCACCGTCTTTTTGGGTCGAGCTATAATATGTGCGGTTCCCGCACCGGTGAGGCGCGGGGGCGCACCTCTTTCAGTCTGATAACGTATTGATTATCATAACGCTATGTTGACTTAAAACGAAAGGTAGCGGATCAGTTGTAGAGGGGCAAGCCCATCTACTCAATAGCGGCAGGCGCCGTTCGGGGGTCGTTCGGTTCCGGGGGGATGGCTCAGGCGTGAGGCGCAGCATTGGCTCAGGGTGAGG
>CAMWHX010000100.1 GCA_947174155.1 uncultured Porphyromonadaceae bacterium | reverse complement strand
TCTTTAATCTCGAAGGGGAGGGTGTCTACGGGGTGATGAAGTATGAGAGTGGTGTGCATCGTGTGCAGCGCGTCCCGGTAACTGAGACTCAGGGTCGAGTCCACACTTCGGCCGCTACGGTGGCCGTACTGCCGGAAGCTGCGGAGTTTGAAGTGGAGATCCACGAGGGGGAGATAAAGTGGGACACCTTCCGATCCGGTGGTGCCGGTGGCCAGAATGTCAACAAGGTGGAGTCGGGCGTGCGACTACGCTACAATTGGACAAATCCCAACACCGGACAGACGGAGGAGATTCTGATTGAGTGTACCGAGACCCGCGACCAACCGAAAAACAAGGAACGGGCCCTCGCGCGCCTGCGTACCTTTATATATGATCGGGAACATCAAAAGTATATGGACGATATTGCCCGTCGCCGCAAGACACTCGTAAGCACCGGCGACCGCTCGGCGAAGATCCGCACTTACAACTTCCCCCAGGGACGCATGACCGATCATCGCATCAACTTCACCATCTATAATCTTGGGGCCTTCATGGACGGTGATATTGGTGAATGTATCGATCGCTTGACCGTGGCTGAGAATGCCGAAAAACTTAAGGAGGCTGAACTCTGATGAATGCCCTTATCTTAGCTGCCGGGCTGGGTACTCGCCTCCGTCCCTGGACACTCTCTCATCCCAAGGCTCTCGTCCCTGTAGGGGGAATCCCTATGTTGCAACGGGTTATAGCCAATTTGCATTTGCGTGGCTTCGATACCTTGACGGTCAACATCCACCACTTCGGAGATCAGATCATAGATTTCCTCTCTTCGGAATATCCTGATGCCGGAATTGCCGTCAGCGATGAGCGTGACTTACTTATGGATACCGGCGGAGCCTTACGCCACGCTGCTCCTCTCCTGCGTCGTGCTGACATATCGGAGGGGGTATTGGTTCACAACGTGGACATTCTCTCCGACGCTCCTCTTGAAGAGCTGATGAAAAAGCATCGGGAGTCGGGGGCCGATCTGACACTGATGGTCAGCAAACGTGACTCGTCGCGCGCTCTGCTGTGGGATGATCACTGGCAGCTCCGGGGATGGTGCAATCACACTACCGGCGAAAGACGACTCCGCAAGCAGAATGTGAAGAATCCGGTCGATGACGATGCCGCTGCCATGACTTCCTATATCGCTATAGCAGAGGGTGCACTGCGTCCGTTGGCTTTCAGCGGGATATATGTGGCGGGACCTCGGGTGCTTGAAGTCATGGAAGAACGGTATAAGGTTTCAGAGCCCTTCTCCATCATTGACTTCTTGCTCTCCGGAGCGGCGGATCTTGATATCCGCGCTGCCGTTATAGAGACTCCGGGACTTATAGACATAGGCAAACCCGACACACTGCGCCGGGCCAACCTCTCCTTTACGTAATCTTTCCGACCTCTCCTAAATAATTACTGATGCCTATATAATATAATGATGCCGGCGGGAACCTCAATATGTTCTCGCCGGTAGTAACGTATGCCAAATGCTATAAAGCAGATTCAATCGCTTATCAATGTGTATGTTTGCTATTTTTCAGTCAAGCCGGAGTCTGATTTTTTCATTACCCTCCCCCGGACCCCTTAGTAGAGGATGTGGTTGTGACGGTTGGAGTTGTACTGGAATATGCAGCCGATAATCAGTGCAACAACGGCGGTACCACCGAGCCACCATGTGGCGCTCACGCTGACAGTGAAACAGGATGCGATGAGCAGGATGGAACCAATGATATAAAATATGATTGACAGTGCTTTCATAGTAGTATTCTTTAAGTGTGTTTTTTCAGATTTTAAACTTATAACACCCCCTTGCCTATTATGGTCGCAAGGGGGTGTCTCATTTATCATTATTGTAACAATTCCGAGCGATTATCGTCAGAACCCCTGCTCGCGATGTTGCAAGACCACTCTGACTCCCGGAAAACACTCGCGCAGGTGGGTTGCCGTGTGTTCGGCGCAATAGACTGACCGATGCTGACCGCCGGTACATCCAAAGCCGACTTGCAGAGACTCAAACCCGCGTTGCTCATACCTCTTCACAGCCGGATCTACAAGAGACCATACACCCTTCAGAAACTCCTGAACCTCTCCCCTCTCTTCAAGAAATTCTATTACCGGGTGATCGCGCCCGGTGAGTTGCTTATACTCCTCATAGCGCCCCGGATTATGCATAGCGCGACAGTCAAACATAAAGCCCCCGCCGTTGCCGCTGTAATCGACAGGATACCCTTTCATGTAGGAGAAGCTGAAAACATAAACTGTCAAGATCGGTTTTTCGGGGGTCGCCTCCCTCGAAAAATCTTTCGCCCCCTGCTGCATATCGGAATTATTCGCAAACCGCTTATCTGCGGCCAACAGACGACACACGCGTTGCAGTTCGGGCCACTGCTTCATATATCCCCGCTCAACCAATTCTCCCAACTGTCGAAGAGCGCCGGGGATGCTGCGGACAAAGTGCGCCCTTCTCTCAACCAGGCCCCGCAAGCCGTAGGCCCCGAGCACCTGCAGTGTTCGGAACACTCTGAGTACCGGCCAGGCCTCCAACATCTTCTCGACCATGCCGGAGGATTTATCACTACCAAAATACGTCTCACAATAAATTTCGGCATATCTTCGGGCCATGCGCTCTCGAAATGATTCGGTAAAGGGAGCCCTCGCCTGACAAAGGAAGGACACGGCGTCATAAAGGCACGGTCCGAACCGGCCCCCCTGAAAGTCTATCATATAAGGTGTATCGGTGTGCATCATCACGTTGCGACTCTGGCAGTCGCGATACATGAATCCCCAGAAACGACGGTCAATCTCGGTCAGCGCTCGTGTCATACTGTCGAAATCATCTTCGAGCGTCTCCTCATCGAAGATCACACCGCTGACCCGCAGGTATTCATACTTAAAATAGTTAAGGTCCCAACCGGCCTGACGTGAGCCGAAGGATTTATGCATCACCGCATCCTCCCACTCCTCGACCGGAACACTCTGAATGCGCACGAGATTTCTCCATACCATCTCCACATATCGCTCCATTTCCCCCTCCGACATTTCTGCGAGAAGTGAAAACAGCGACACGTCACCCAAATCCTCTTGTATATACCCCTTGCGATTGAGGGAGAGGGCATATATCTCCGGCACCTTGGCACCCCTCTCGCGAAATGTTTCGGCCAGCTGCACGAAGGCGGTGTTTTCCGTCACATCCGGACCATAGCAACCGATGACAGTCCCTCTCCCCTCTTCGACCGGAAAGAGACGGAAATATCTGCGGTCGCTGCCGGCTCCCGGAAGAGCGACGATGCGCGCCGGGCTCTCTCCAAAGCGCGTTTCATATAATGATGTGAGTGACTCCCGTGCGCTATCTCCTATGTTTGACATCTTCGATCAGTGTTAAAAATGTTGTAAATCCATACAAAATTAATCAAACTATCCCATTTGAGCGTATTAATCATTGGAAATATCGAAATAAAGCGCTAACTTTGTGGAGAAATACCCCGGCCCTCTCCGTGAGATCGCGCGCCGGGGCAAAGTAGTGACACGATAAGTTTTACGATAAAAAATCTATACCCAAAATGGCAAGCATTGACAATTACAATTTCGCCGGCAAGAAGGCGATTGTCCGTGTAGACTTCAATGTGCCCCTCAACGATGACGGCACGATCTCTGATGACACCCGTATTCGCGGTGCCCTCCCCACTCTGAAAAAGATTCTGGCCGATGGCGGCTCCCTCATCCTGATGAGCCACATGGGTAAACCCAAAGGTAAGGTTAACCCCAAGCTCAGCCTGGAGCAGATCCGTGATGCCGTGGCCAAGGCACTCGGTACTGACGTGAAATTCGCCCCCGACTGTATGAAGGCCTCGGAGGCCGCCAAGGAGCTCAAGCCCGGTGAGGTGCTTCTGCTCGAAAACCTCCGCTTCTATCCCGAAGAGGAGGGTAAGCCCGTCGGTATCGACAAGGCTGACCCCGGCTACGATGCAGCCAAGAAGGAGATGAAGGAGCGTCAGAAGGATTTCTCCAAGATGCTCGCAAGCTATGCCGACTGCTACGTCAACGACGCCTTCGGCACCGCCCACCGCAAGCACGCCTCGACCGCTGTCATCGCCGACTATTTTGATCAGCAGGACAAGATGCTCGGCTTCCTGATGGAGAAGGAGGTTAAGGCCGTCGACGCCATACTCAAAGATATCAAGCGCCCCTTCACAGCCATCATGGGTGGTTCGAAAGTCTCCACCAAGATCGGTATTATCGAGAACCTTATGGACAAGGTTGACAACCTTATCCTTTGCGGTGGCATGACCTATACTTTCGCCAAGGCTCAGGGCGGCAAGATCGGTGAATCTATTTGTGAAGACGACAAGCTTGATCTCGCACTCGACATCATCAAGAAGGCTAAGGAAAAAGGTGTGAACCTTGTGCTCGGCTCTGACTGCGTTGCAGCAGACAATTTCAGCAACGACGCGAACACTCAGATCTGCCCGAGCAATAACATTCCTGATGGCTGGCAAGGTTTGGATGCCGGCCCGGACTCGATATTAAAGTTCCGCGAAGTGATCGTTCCCGCCAAAACTATCC
>CAMWHX010000099.1 GCA_947174155.1 uncultured Porphyromonadaceae bacterium | reverse complement strand
GGTATGGGTGAACCCCTCGACAACTTCTCCGCCGTCAAACGCGTCATCGATATCCTAACCGCCCCCTGGGGTCTGGCCTGGAGCCCGAAGCGCATCACCGTCTCGACTGTCGGCAAGCTCCCCGAACTGAAAGATCTGTTGGAAAAGACACAAGTACACGTAGCCCTGAGTGTACACACCGCCGATACTCCTCAGCGCGAGTCGATGATGCCGGCCCAGAAGGCCTGGCCCCTCACCTCGGTGATGCGTGTACTCGCCGGAGCGGATTTCGCCCACCAGCGCCGCCTGTCGCTCGAATACATCATGTGGCGAGGTGTCAATGACGACATCGCCCACGCCAATCAGCTCATAAAACTGATCGGCAACATACCGTGCAGGGTCAACCTCATCCGCTACCATGCCATCCCCGGCGTGGACCTGCACCCATGCAGCGAGGAGAGGATGATAATGTTTCGCAACCACCTCAACAACCACGGTGTGACGGCCACTATCCGAGCCTCACGCGGTGAGGATGTGCAGGCCGCCTGCGGTATGCTTGCAGCCAAAAATGCCCGTCAATCCTGACCCCGGCGTTAACATTTCTCGTAAGCCGGAATCTTACACGGCATGTATAATTAGGCTTATTCGGGCTTTTTTTACTAACTTTGCCACCGAATTCACACTATATACTGAAATATCACAATGTCACGACACATAAGAGTGGGTATCACCCACGGCGACTATAACGGTATCGGCTACGAAGTGCTCCTCAAGGCACTCGCCGGCGAGGAGATGACGGATCTCTGCACCCCCGTCATCTTCGGCTCTTCTGAGGCTGCCGAATCCGTGATCAAGGATCTCCATATAGAGGGAGTGCACCCCGTTGCCGTAGCCTCGGCTTCCGAGGCCGCAGAGGGTCAGGTCAATATAGTAGATGTCTGCTCCGCTGCCCCGGAACTGACTCCCGGCCACCCCTCTCAGGAAGCCGGACTGGCGGCGGCAGAGGCCCTCGAAGCCGCATGCGCCGCCCTCGAAGCCGGTGACATCGATGTACTCGTCACCGCTCCGATCAACAAGCGCACCATCTTCCACACTGAGCGCTTCCCCTATCCGGGCCACACCGAATATCTCGAGGCCCGTCTCGGCAAAGGCGCGAAAGCTACGATGATCCTCTTCGACGACCTGCTGCGCGTGGCTCTGGTCACTACCCACAAGGCCCTTCGCGATGTGCCCGATGCCATCACCCGAGAGAGTGTTATGGCTAAGGTAGAGGCTCTCAACGCCACCCTGAAACGCGACTTCGGCATGGAGCGTCCCAAGATTGCTGTTCTCTCCCTCAATCCCCACAATGGCGACAACGGCCTTCTCGGCAGCGAGGAGATTCAGCAGATTGCCCCCGCTATCGAGGAGTGTGTCTCGCAGGGTATCCTCGCCTTCGGCCCCTATGCGGCGGATGGGTTCTTCGGCAACGGCACCTACCGCAATTTCGACGGCATCGTAGCCATGTATCATGACCAGGGACTCGCACCCTTCAAGGCTCTGGCGGGTGAGTATGGTGTCAATTACACCGCCGGACTCCCCTACGTCCGGACCTCTCCTGACCACGGTACGGGCTATGATATAGCCGGCAAAGGTATCGCCGACCCCCTCTCGATGCGCCAGGCCATCTTCAAGGCCATCGACCTCCATCGCAACCGTCTGCGCCACGATGAGGCCTCGGCAAATCCCCTGCGTATCTCGCGCCAGCAACCCGAACGTCATTAACACTCATTCCTCCACCCCGACTCTATCCATGAATTTCGGAATCATAGCCGCCGGCGAGGGCTCGCGCCTCGCTACCGAGGGAGTGGCGGTCCCCAAACCTCTCGTATCCCTTGACGGACGCCCGATGATCGGACGCCTGCTCGACATCTTCCTCTCCTTAGGTGCCTCCCGCATAGCCGTGGTCGTCAATCCGGCCATGCCGGAGGTGGTCGAATACCTGCGGGAGCGTGCCGCAGAGTGTGAGATACCCTTCGAGATTGTGGTGCGCTCCACCCCCTCCTCCATGCACACCTACGATCTTCTCTCTGCCGTACTGAGCCCCCACGGCCGCTTTATCACCACGACAGTCGACACCGTCTTCCGTCCGGATGATTTCGCGGGATACGTGCGCGCCTTCGAGAAGGCTCCTGAGGATGTGGCGGGTATGATGGCCGTCACCTCGTATATCGACGACGAGAAGCCACTCTATGTCTCCACCGGTGAAGATATGCACATCACCGGATTCCACGACAAGGCAGTGCCGGACGCCCGCTACATCTCGGCCGGGATATATGGACTTGACGGACGCGCGCTCCCCGTACTCAGAGAGTGTCTCGCCTCCGGACAGTCACGCATGCGCAACTTCCAGCGAGCCCTCGTGGCCGCCGGTCTCGACCTGCGGGCCTACGACCTCGGCAAGGTCATCGACGTGGACCACGCCGCCGACATAGTCACCGCCCGAAACCTCCTGACCCACGCCTGAGACCTATCTGATTCCAAGCGAAGCCGTCTCCGAAGCGGCTCTGCCTCACTAAAGTCCCCGCGCGAAGCCGTCTCCGAAACGGCTCTGCCTCACTAAAGTCCCCGCGCGAAGCCGTCTCCGAAGCGGCTCTGCCGCTTAAATATCACCAAAATGCCCAGTATAAAAATCGCCGGCGTCCTGCGCGCCGGAGCATACTCACCCAACCATATCGGCAACGATGCCGCCATCTTCCACGCCGTGGCCGATGAGCTCCGCAAGCGCGGCTGCGAAGTCATGATCTACAGCGAGGAGCAATTCCGCGACGCCGAGATTCATGACGATATAATCCTCGCCATGTGTCGCGAGCAGGACTCCATCGCCCGTCTCCAGCAACTCGAAGAGGCCGGTCTCCTGGTCATCAACTCCGGATTCGGTATCGAAAACTGTATCCGCGAGCAGATGACGCGCATCCTCCTGGGAGCCGGTATCCCCTATCCCGACTCCCTCATCGTCAATACCAACGAAAACGTGCGCGACGCTCTCGTCGACGCCGGCATGGAGCAGTGCTGGATCAAGCGCGGAGACTTCCACGCCATGCACAAGGAGGATGTCTCCTTCTGCCGCCACCCCGAGGAGGCTCAGGAAGTGCTCCACGAGTATTTCTACCGCGGCATCCGCCGCGCCGTCATCAACCGTCACCTGCCGGGGGACCTGATCAAGTTCTACGGAGTGGCCGGTCAACCCTTCTTCTACTGGTTCTATCCCTTCGAGGCCCATCACAGCAAGTATGGTGCCGAAGCCATCAACGGCCCTTCCCACGGCCTGAAGTTTGACGAAGCGGCCCTGCGCGACATGTGTGACCGCGCCGCCGACATCATGAACGTCAGGATCTACGGCGGCGACTGCATAGTCGACGAGGATGGGACCGTCCGTATCATAGACTTCAACGACTGGCCCAGTTTCGCTCCCTGCCGCCGTGAAGCCGCACCCTATATCGCCAAATGCGTCCTGGCTGCCTATAAGGCTCACCGTCGCAAATCCGACACCCGTAAACACAACTGACACGACATGGGAAGACTGCAAAGACTCAAGGGGGAATACCGGGCGTCGCTCAAGTCCCAGGATACCGAGGAGACTTTTGACCTCCTCTTCTACCGCCCGATAGGATTCACCTGGGCTATAATCGCCCGCAAACTGGGTATCCATCCCAACGCCATAACCATCGCCTCCATCTTCCTCGGAGTGGGTGCGGGCGTGGCCTTCTATTTCAACTCGCTTTGGATCAACATAATCGGCGTCTTGTTGCTGGTATGGGCCAACTCGTTTGACAGCGCTGACGGCCAGCTGGCCCGAATGACCAAGCAATACTCCCGCCTGGGGCGCATACTCGACGGGCTCAGCGGCGACCTGTGGTTTGCCGCTATCTACGTGGCTATCTGCCTGCGTGAGAATGTCACCTCCGACTTCTTCATGGCCCATAAGTGGGTCATCTGGGTGATGGCCGTGGTCACAGGTATCTGCCACGGTGTCCAGGCTGCTCAGGCCGACTATTACCGTCAGTTTCATCTCTACTTCGTCAAGGGTGAGGAGGGAAGCGAGCTGGAAAATTCCCGCATACTTCGGGAGCGTCTCGCTGCCACACCCTGGCGCGGCAACTTCTGGCGACGCCTCATCCTCATCTTCTATACCCGCTATACCGAGGGGCAGGAGGGGCGCACACCCTGGATGCAGCGTCTGCGCGCTGACCTCGCAAAGCGCTACGGCAACCGGATTCCGGCTGACTTCCGTGCCCGGTTCCGCGCTGCCAGCAAACCGCTGATGAAGTACACCAACATCCTCTCCTTCAATGTCCGCTCCTGGGCCCTCTTCGCCGCCATACTAATCTTCCGTATGCCCTGGCTCTATTTCGCCTTCGAGCTTACGGTCCTCAACGCCCTTATGATCTATATGGTCATCCGCCACGAGCACATCTGCAAGAGCTTCAGGGGAGAATGTTGAATTTTGAATGTTGAATGTTGAATTTTTGGGGATCCTCGATTTAATCGAGATTCTCCCGTTCTATCGAGATTAATCTCGATTCTCCCGATTAATCCACTCCCAAATATGAATTATGAATTA
>CAMWHX010000098.1 GCA_947174155.1 uncultured Porphyromonadaceae bacterium | reverse complement strand
CCGCCGTCCCCCGCGAAGCGAAGCCCAAAAAAATCCACCCCTGAGGATGGGGGTATCAGCACCATTGCCTCTCTTATAGACAAAACCAAGGCCCAAAGAGCACCAGCGCGCACCCGCTCCGAAGCCAAAAACCTATCCGAGACAATGACCGACAAGATAAAACACTCTCTCGATTTCGTGGTCAGATATTACCGCCCCGGAGCCTTCACCCCCGACGGCCGGTTTATCCGTACCTCCATCCCCTTCTGGCACCGACACGCCGTGGCCGCCTCCATCATCGGAGCCGCCCTCGTCGCTGCAGCCGCTGTTACCACATATGTCGTGCTGACTAAGCAGACCCCGGCTCCCGTAGTGGCCCCGTCTTCCACCCCCGAGCCGACAGCACCCGTAGTGACGATTCCACAAAAGGGCGAAGTAGCCAAAGTCGAATTTGACGACGCTCCCCTCTCCGAGGTAATATCCGCCATCGAGACCACATATGGCGTCAGAGTCACCGGAGCTACGGAGACGCGCACACGCCTGACACTGAGCTATCAGGGCACGGCCGAAGATCTCGTGGCCACTATCAACGATCTTTTAGGTACCAATTTAGAGATAGAGAAGTGAGAAGATTACTGATAATGGCCATAATAGCCTTGATGAACGTCTCTCTCCCCCTGTCCGCCCGGAAGGTCAGCATCAAGGCCACGAACCGTCCCGCCGAAACAGTCTTCGTCGACCTGATGAGACAGAGCGGCAAGAATTTCATCTACCCGGCCGGTCTTCTGAAATCCATCAAAGTGACCGTATCGGCCGACAAGCGCCCGCTGGGATATGTGCTCGACTCAATGCTCGAAGGCACCGGCATAGGATACCGCATACGAGGCAACAACGTCATCCTCTTCCGTAAGGAGACACCCAAGCCGGCCAAAGCGACCCTGAGCGGGTTCGTACGCGAGGAGGGCTCCGAGGAAGCCCTCCCCGGAGTCATCGTCACTGCCCTCCCCGCCGGTATACGCACCGCCACCAACGCTCAGGGCTTCTACTCGCTGACCATACCCGCCGGTGACGTCTCCATATCTTTCTCTCTCCCCGGATTTCAGCAGCGTCAGGTCGACGCCCTGCACCTCTCCTCATCCCGCAGCCTCGACATGACCCTTCCTGAGGATGGCAAGATGCTCGAGGGGATCACCGTCACAGCCAATCTCAACCGCGAACGGGCCATCAACTCGGCAGAAATAGGATCTCTCAACGTCAGCCGCGCCTCCATATTGGCCACTCCGGTCATCTTTGGAGAAAGTGACGTTATCAAGACACTCCAGCTCGAACCGGGGATATCGGCCGGTGTCGAGGGTATGGCCGGGATGTATGTCCACGGAGGCGGTAGTGACGAGAATCTATATATGCTCGACAACATCCCCCTCTATCAGGTCAACCACTTCGGTGGGCTCTTCTCAGCCTTCAATACCGATGCCCTGCGAAACGTGGACTTCTACAAATCCTCATTCCCGGCCAAGTATGAGGGGCGACTCTCATCCTACATCGATGTCAACACCAAGGATGGCAGCATGGAAGCTCACCACGGAGGGGTGAAGATCGGCCTTACCTCGGCAGCAGCCCATGTCGACGGTCCCATATGGAAGGGACACACCTCCTACTCAGTGGCCGCCCGCCGATCATGGTACGACCTGCTCCTGCTCCCGGTCTGCGCCATACTTAACTCCACCAATTCCGATGAGAAGACCACCTTCGGATACGCCTTCACCGATATCAACGCCAAGATCAACCACCGCTTCTCTGACCGCAGCCGCGCCTACGCGATGTTTTACTACGGCGAGGATTACCTGCGCGTGAAGCAGGACTATATCTACTCACGCGAATCATACACAGACCGTTCCAACCTGAGATGGGGAAATATAGTCGCCTCCGCCGGATGGAATTATGTGCTCTCCCCGCAGATGTTTGGCGAGCTTACAGGCGCCTTCACCCGATACGCCTCTCACCTGATGCACTCCGAATCGGAATCCCGGCGTACCGACTTCGGAGAGGTGCCTCAGACTTACGATAAAGTCCACTCGCGCAACTATATCCAAGACTGGATCCTGAAGCTGGACTTCGACTGGCGCCCCAGTTCCGCCCATCACGCGACCTTCGGTGCCGGCTATACACGCCACTCTTTCCTCCCCTCGATGTCCTCGCGCGAACTCACCAACGGAGATCTTCACGCCTGCGTGGAGGACCCCGTCAAGACCTATGGCGCCAACGAGTTTAATCTCTACGCCGGGGATGACTGGACTCCGTGGGAACCCCTGCGTATAAACTACGGCCTCCACTACTCCCTCTTCGACATCGACGGCCATACCCACAGCAATCTCTCCCCGCGCGTCGCCTTCCGCTATCAGCCCGCCGCCAACTGGGCTGTAAAGGGGGGATATTCCCGCACGGTGCAGTATGTCCACCAGCTGATGGAGAGCTCCATCTCGCTCCCTACCGACCAGTGGGTCCCCATCGCAGGCGACCAGAAGCCGCAGACCGCCGACAAGATTGCACTGGGAGGATATTACAGCCTCAAGGAGGGATATACCTTCTCGGTGGAGGGATACTGGAAGTGGATGCACAACCTCCTCGAATATGCCGACGCTTACTACCTCCTCCCCCCTGAATCCGCGTGGAGTGACAAGCTTACCGCCGGATCCGGCACCTCCAAAGGTATCGATTTCAAGGTCAGCAAGGATTTCGGCAAGATTACCGGCCACATTGCCTACTCCCTCCTCTGGGCCGACCGCCGGTATGCCGACAAGAACGGCGGCCGCCCCTTCCCGGCACGCTTCGACAACCGCCACAAGATAAACGTGCTCCTCAACTGGCATCTTTCACCCAAATGGGAGATATCGGCCTCCTGGACCGGCATGAGCGGAAACCGCATCACCCTCCCGGTGCAGATGTGGCAGGACCCATATCTCGGTCCATGGCACTACGACATGACCCTCCCGGTCGAGGAAAACAACTACCGTCTCCCCTTCTACCATCGCCTGGACCTCAGTTTCCGGCGCAATACCAAGCGCGGCTACTGGGATTTCTCCCTCTACAACGCCTACTGCAACCTCAACGTCATCGCCGTCACCCGCGACTACACCGATTATCAGGATCCCGTCACGGGAGAATGGAAAATGGACGCCACCTTCAAGAAAATCCGCTTAATACCTATCATCCCCTCAGTATCATACACATGGCTCTTCTAAAACGTCTCCACATATATCTCCTCCTCACCCTTCTCGCCGCGGGTCTCTCATCCTGCTTCCAGGACTTCGAGCCCGACATACCCTCCACCCCCGTACTCTGCATGAACTCCGAGATCACGCCCGGTGACAGCATAATCCTCTACCTCTCCCACTCCTGGCGATGGAGCGATGAGCACGACGAGACGCCCGATGTCGCCGTGGAGAATGCAGAGGTCCGTCTGATAGTCAATGGTGAATTCAGGGAGTGTCTGCGACCCGGCATAGTAGACAACGACCGGGACCCCGCCTCTCCATTCTACAAATACAATAAATGCTACCGGGCCGACTACATCCCCCGTAGCGGCGATGTCATCCGCCTCGAAGCCTCATCCGCGCAGTATGGTGAGGCCTCGGCCGAGGTCACACTCCCCGAGCCCGTCCCCATCGACGAGGTCGAAGTGCAGGATCTGGAGTGTATCCCCTTGGGCGACACCACCGGATGGCCGGCCGTAAAGGAATCGTGTGAATTCATAATGAGTTTCAAGCTTCTCGTCCACTTCACCGATCCTGCCGGCACCACCAACTACTACGACTTCAAAACCGGTACATCCCCCTACAGCAACTACAACTCCGAGGCCATCTCCTGGAGCAATAATGTCATTCCCGACTTCAACGGCGAACCCCTCTTCACCGAACACGTCTCCGTACTCGAATCAGCCGTAGCCGAAACCAGCGGATACACCATCTTCTCCGACCGTCAGATCAACGGCAAGCGTTACCCGCTGCGCATCGGAATCTCTGATTTCTCATACTATTACCGCAATCCCCTCGACCTCCCGGGCCCCAAAGATTACGGTATCACCCTGACCCTGCGCCACATCGACAGCGCCTATTACCGGCACGTCCTCTCCGTCTGGGAAGCCAACGACGCCATCATCGGAGCCCTGAGCGGCATCGGCCTCGCCAACCCCGTCTACGCCTACAGCAACGTCTCCACCGGCGCCGGAGTAGTCACCGCCTACGCCACCACGACCGTCACCATACCCATGGTAGACCTCATCAATCAGGCCGGAGTCATAGAGCCATAGATGAAATTTTGTTAACTTTGCACCCGAACCGATACCCGACCTGATCAAGCCATGACAGCACGCGAGTTTCAGCACATATACCGTCGTATGTACATGCCCCTGTGTATGTATGCCCTCCGAATAGTGGAAGACACCGACACGGCCAATGACGTCGTGCAGACCACCTTCATGACAGTCTGGGACATGCTTCAGCAGGGACACGAAATCCAAGCTCCGGAGTTTTACCTGTACCGGGCGGTGCGCAACAAGGCCCGGGGACAGAAGCGCCACCCCCCCACCAGACAACCCCCGAGGAAATAAAAAAAAACGAGCCC
>CAMWHX010000097.1 GCA_947174155.1 uncultured Porphyromonadaceae bacterium | reverse complement strand
GAGGATCACCACGGCGAGGGGAGATTGGATCTCGTTGCCGGGTTCGCTGACGCGCAGCGCGAGAGGGATTAGGGCGAGCGCGGAGGTCAGAGCCGTCATGATGATCGGGTTGAGGCGGTCGATAGATCCGCGCCATACACGGTCATGCAGCGAGAGACCTTCGGCTTTGAGGCGTCCGTAGCGCGACATGAGGAGCATACCGTTGCGCGTCGCTATACCGATGAGGGAGATAAAGCCGATGATGGCGGGGATGTTGAGTTCCGAGCCGGTCAGCACGAGTATCAGCACGCCGCCGATCATCGCCAAGGGCATATTGACAAGGATAAGCAGGGAGTAGGAGACATTGCGAAACTCGGCATATAGAAGCATGAAGATGATGATGAGAGCCCCCAAGGAGGTCAGTGCGAGTGTACGCGAGGCGGCTGCCTCCGACTCAAACTGTCCGCCGTAGGTCACGTAATACCCCTCGGGGAGTTTGACGTCAGCCTCAATATTGCGGCGAATCTCCTCGACTGCGCCGCGCAGGTCGCGGCCGTCAGTATTGGCGGATATGACGATGCGTCGGCTGACGTCCTCACGATTGATGGTGCTCGGACCGGAGGTCATTCGTATCTCAGCCACATGACTCAGGGGGACCGCCCCCATGCGGGTGTCAATCGGCATGTCTGCGATCTCATCTATCGTGCGATGGTCAGCATCTCCGGCTTTGAGAGTGATGTCGTAAGGGAGTGACCCCTCATATACCTGACTCACGACGCGCCCTCCGAGCATCACGTCGACCCACTCGCGAAACTGAGCAGGAGTGATGCCATAGCGGGCCATCAGTTCGCGGCGCGGACGGATGTCGATCTGCGGACGGGATATTTGCTGTTCGAGGTTGACATCGGTCACGCCCGGTGTCTCCTGAATGGCGTTTTTGATCTGCTGTCCGACGGCGTAAAGACGGTCTACGTCATCGCCAAACAGCTTGACGGCAATCTGAGCCTCCGATCCCGAGAGCATGGCGTCGATACGGTGGGAGATCGGTTGGCCGATCTCGATGTTAACCCCGGGAATCTCTTTGAGGCGTTTGCGCAGGTCTGCTGTCATCTCGCGGCGGGTGCGACCCTTGTCGAGCACGTAGGGCACTTCGATCTCCGACACGTTGACCCCTAAGGCATGTTCGTCGAGTTCGGCGCGCCCGGTCTTGCGGGCTACGTTGCGCACCTCGGGAGTATCGAGTATGATACGCTCAGCTATCATCCCGATACTGTCGCTCTGTTGGAGCGTGATACCGGGCATCGCAGAAACGTTGATGGTCAGACTCCCCTCGTTAAACGACGGGAGGAAGCTGCGGCCAAGCGTGAAGAAGAGGACTACCGAGAGCACGAAGAGGGCTGCCACCGACCACATCATAGGGGCCGGGCGCCGTAGTATAGCGGCGAGGGACTTCTCATATCCCTCACGCAACGCACGCGCCGGACGCGGTTCGCGACTCAATTTCTCATCCTGTGCCTTCGAGCCCATGAGATACGAACACAATACCGGAGTCAGGGTGAGGGCTATCAGAGTGGAGCCCGCCAAAGCGATAATAAAGGATATACCCAGCGGCACCAGCATGCGACCCTCTATACCCGATAGGAAAAAGAGGGGGAGGAAGCTCGCTATGATGACAAGGGAGGAGTTGAGGATCGGGAGACGCACCTCGCGTGAGGCCTCGAAGACCACATGCACCACGGATTTACGATCTTCGAGCGGGAGAGAGGCGTTTTGCCTCAATCGCTTATGGACATTCTCCACATCCACAATGGCATCATCCACCAGTGAGCCGATAGCTATGGCGATGCCTCCCAGTGTCATCGTATTGATCGAAAAGCCGCAGAGATAAAGTATTATGACAGCAAGGAGAATCGACATCGGAAGGGCCACTACCGAAATGATGGTGGTGCGCAGATCCATCAGGAAGAAGAAGAGGACCAGGATGACAAATATGGCCCCCTCGAAGAGGGAGGTTTGCAGATTGCCGACACTGCGGTCGATGAAGTCAGCCTGGCGGAAGATATCCGTGTCAATGTCGATGCCGTGAGGGAGGGAGGGACGGAGGGCTTCGAGTTCGGTAAGAAGGGACTCGGTCAGCTGCTGCGAACCGACGGCGGGTTGCTTGGTGACGGTCAGCAGTACGGCGTCATGGGCGCGCACGGTCGCCGTGCCGATACTCGGACTCTTGGCGCCGATGGTCACCTCTGCAATCTCATCCAGTGTCACCACACCGGAGTCGTCGGAGCGGACCACCGCTTTACGCAGATCTTCGACGGAGGTCGTGGCCAGTTCACCCTTGACGAGATATTCATTGCCATACTGGTAGAGAGAGCCTCCCGAAGCGTTGTTGTTCATGCCGTCGACAGCTTCGAGAGTTTCCGACAGAGTGATTCCGAGCATGCGCATACGGTCGGGGCGCAGGCGGATCTGGTATTCCTCGACATCGCCACCCATGACCGACACTTGCGACACCCCCGGCACGGAGAGGAGACGCGGACGAATCTGACGGTCAGCGACCGAGCGCAGTTCGCCGCGGGGGATGGAGTCAGAGGTCAGACCTATGATCAGAATCTCCCCTAAGATCGACGATTGAGGTCCGAGTGTCGGAGCGCCCGTACCCGGCGGAAAAGTCTCGGCGGCTGCGGCCATCTTCTCATTGACGATCTGGCGGGCCACGTAGACGTCCGTGTCCCAATCAAACTCGACCCATACCACAGAGAAGCCCGGGGCGGATGAAGAGCGCACACGACGCACGCCCGTAGCGCCGTTGACAGCCGTCTCGATAGGGAATGTGACCGATTTCTCCACCTCCTCGGGAGCCATTCCGGGAGCTTCGGTCATGACGACGACAGTCGGAGCGTTGAGGTCGGGAAAGATATCGACCTCGGTGCGCATCAGCGTGAAGACACCCGC
Source organism: uncultured Porphyromonadaceae bacterium (assembly GCA_947174155.1). Next base: position 1,687 of record CAMWHX010000097.1, on the reverse strand, counting down.
CACGAGCATCAGCGCACACAATATGAGTATCACCAGACGATTGGTGAGAGAGAATCTGATTATTCTGTCAAGCATTTTGGTAATTCATAATGCATAATGCATGATTCATAATTGGGAGAGAGGCCCGCACCCGTAGCACCCGAAGACAAACGGAGTGCTACACCCGAAGACAAACGGAGGGGTTTTGAGGCGAACGGAGCGAGCACTCAATTCAAAATCCAAAATTCAACATTCAAAATTAGTGATTATGAGTGTGTCCCGGAGGAGCGACATTGGCGTTCTCGGCCATACGGACCACTCCGGCCCCGGCTATGACCACCTCCATCCCCGGTTCGAGTCCCGAGATGATCTCGACGTTGCTGCCGTCGGAGCGACCGGTGCGCACGAGATGTTTGGCGTAGGCGTCATCATGCTCGCGGGTGTAGACATACTTATTGCCCTGAATCTCTATAATCGACTCAGACGGCACGGTCAGCGCGCCGTGACGGGGAGCGCCGATAAGCATCACCTCCGCGAAGGAACCGGGTACAACGCTTCCATCATTGTCAAAGGAGAAGTAGACCGGGATATAGCCGTTGGCCGAAGGTGACGAACCCGGAGAGCCAGCGAGTCTGCCGTTGAGGTTGGAGAGGGATAGGGTGGATCCGGAGTAGTCGGGGCGGAAGTTAGCCGTAGCGACCGTCGGAAGCATCGAGAAGTATCTCTCCGGCACGTCGGCACGCAGAGTCAGACGTGAAATGGCCGAGACGACGGCCACCGGCTGACCAAGCTCGACATATTCACCCTGGCGAACCAGGATCTGAGTCACCGTGCCGGCACGCGGAGAGGTCACGCTCATAGGACCCGCCGGAGCGGAACCGACACTTGCCTCAGCCTCAGCCAGACGACGTTTAGCTTCATTATAATCTTTGGCCGAGACTACGCCGTCGCGAAAGAGAGGTTCGATACGGGTCAGTTCGGCACGGGCGGCGTCACGGGCAGCAATAGCGGCACGCTGTGAGTCGCCCCCGGCCAGCCCTTTGGGCGAGACGGTGGCGAGGCGTTGGCCGGTACTGACCTTCATTCCCGTGGTGAGTCCCGGAGTCAGAGATACGATACCGGCACGCGGAGCCGAAGCCACACCCTGATCAGAAGCGGCAGGCTCGATCTGGCCCGAGACGGTGATGGTCTCGTGAAACTCCCCCGGATGCAGAGTGCGGGTTTTCACCCCGAATCTCTTGGCGGCATCAGCGGATAGTTTTATCTCGTCATCATGACCGGCATGTCCTTCGTGGCCATGCTCGTCGTGCTCATGCTCGTGGTCATGGTCATGCTCGTCATGGTCGTGAGCGTCGTGATCATGATCGTGGTCATGCTCATCGTGATTTTCCATCTCATGGTCATGTCCCTCATGATCATGGTCGTGACCGCTATGATTACCGGAGCAACCACCGGCCCAAAGGAGGAGCGCAAGAGAGGTCACAGCGCGGACAGAAAGTCGTATCAATCGGTTAGTATGCATAAAAGCTAAATTAGATTATTCTCTCTGCAAAGATAATACCTTTTCCCTTGCACACCTTATGCAGATTTATCCGAACCGACCCGGCTTATCCGAGCCGGACTCGGATTATGCTCGCTTCGCTCGCATCACAATGCTGTCGGGATTATGCTCGCTTCGCTTGCATCACAATGCTGTCGGGATTATGCT
>CAMWHX010000096.1 GCA_947174155.1 uncultured Porphyromonadaceae bacterium | reverse complement strand
AATGCTTGTCATGCACTTCAAGGTAATGAGTGAGCTGTCGAAGATCTTTTGAGTCGAGAGCGCACCGCAACTTGTCGCCCTCACGGATTTTTCCGATACCGGAGGCGGGGTTAGTGTCGATATACTGACGCTCCACCAGAAAATTACACAGACCGCCAAGCCAGCCGAGATAATTATTTCGTGTGCGGGGTGAACACTCATGATCATAATAGACCCACTCCAGAAACTCGACACACACAGCCCGCGTAAGCTGGTAGCAATAGATCATCTCGATAGTGCGAGCGCGCAGAAACTGACGGAAAATGTTGAGTCGGCTGGTGTAGTTGTCGCGCGTATTCTTTCGATCCCGGCGGGAGATATATTTCTCATAAGACGAGAAAGCCTCCTCTATCGTGGAGCTGCTACGATTCGCACGAGAATCGGTGAAGGGATTAATCCCATGTTGCAGTTTGGATAAAAGCTCGATGATGAACTTCTCAGCATAGGCTCGACGGTTAGCTATTCCGGGGATTGAGTCGAAGTGCCATTTCTTGCGCTGCTGCTTACCGGTCACGGGATCATAAAAGTATATATCCACGTAACACTTCTTCCCCTCGTGATACTTCGGTAGGGAGTATCCCATTACACCTACTACACCAGAATAGGCGCCGGACAGACATTTTTTTTTCATCTTAACGATTTTCTTACGCCCGGTCGACGATCTCAATCATTAAGATGTAACGATACTTACTATTTATTTTGCGGCTATACAGATATTCAAGTCTATATCACGTCTATAACGAAATGCACTTTTCATCCGCACATGCTTGATTGTAAGCAATTAAGAAGGAATCCAACATAAAATCAAGCGTAGACGTACGGGATACATTACGTTACATCTCAATTTTTTACACTCCTCTTAAATACTTACAATTAAGCACGTTGCCGCTTACAACGGTTAAATATTTGCGGAAAGACAGGGATTCGAACCCTGGGTACCCGTAAGGGTACAACGGTTTTCGAGACCGTCCCGATCGACCACTCCGGCATCTTTCCTTGGTCGTTTTTGATAGCGAGTGCAAAGTTACCTACTTTTTGCGACGTGTGCAAGTTTTTCGGTGACTTTTTTTCGATGCCGAATCTTTCGGGGATTCTTTATGGTCGATGTGCTGTCTTTCTTTTTCTTTGATTATTAACCAGTTTTATCTATGTTTCAGGTTATGCGTTTAGCGATAATGCTTTTTCGGCTATCTGCTCGGGGGAGAGACCACATGCGTTCCGAAGTTCGGAGTAGGAGTAGCGATTGAGGAACTTCTTGGGCAGGCCGAGGTTTACGACCTTAGCACTTGCCTCTCCGAGGTATGAGGCTACCTTTTGGCCGTATCCGCCGTCGATTATTCCATCCTCGGCTGTGATGACTGCTTTGTAGTCGCGAAGTGTGTCGAGGGTGGCGGTGTCAAGGGTCGAAAGGTTGCGGGGATTGATGAGGGTAACGTTCAAACCTTTCTCAGCAAGTATATCAGCAGCCTTCTCCATAATACCAAACATCAGGCCGGCTCCTATGAGGGCTATGTCTCCACCCTTACGCACCACGTCGTAGGCGGGCACGGAGTAATCATCAAGCAGGGTTACCGAAGGGTTGGAAACTGCCTGTGTGCCGGGGGTACGCACAATTGTCGGCACCTTGTCTTGCTTGATCGACCAGCGAAGCATGGATTCAAACTCCTCACGACATGTGGGGGCGAGAAAGAGAAGGCCGGGGATGTTGGAGAGGAGCGCGATGTCGAAGAATCCGAGGTGTGTCTCATCGTTCATCCCAAACATCGTGCCGTAGAAGATCACGAAGGTAGCCGCCTGACGGTTAAGGGCTATATCCTGGCTGAACTGGTCATAGGCCCTCTGGGCGAAACTGCTGACAAATCCGGCTACGGGGCGCATGCCGTTCTTGGCAAGGCCACTCGCTACATCAACGGCTGACTGCTCGGCAATGCCGACATCGACAAACTGTCGGCCGGCAGCGCGACGACGCTCCTGATCGAATCCCAACACTCCGGGGGTTCCGGCAGTGATAGTTACAACCTCCTTGTTTTCCTCCATAATGGGAAGCATCAGTTCGGCGAAGAGGTCACTGTAATCCTTCACCTCTTTGGCGGGGTCATCCTCATGCAGCAGAGAGCCTGTCTTGGGATCGAAGGGGGCAGAGAAGTGAAATTTCTCCTTATCCATCTCTGCTACCGGGAGGCCCATACCCTTCATGGTGTTGATATGTACTACGACGGGGTAATCGATATCCTTGACCGAACGAAACATCTCAATCAGGCTTTTCAAGTCGTTGCCATAGTGGACGTAGCGATAAGCATAACCCATCGAACGGAAGAGATTGGGCTCGGCAGTACCGTTGGAGTTACGCAGCAGTCTCAGGTCGGCATAGATGCCCCCATGATTCTCGGCTATGCTCATCTGGTTATCATTGACCACTACTATGAAGTTGGATCCAAGTGTCGCGCCATAGTCGAGACCCTCAAAGGCCACGCCGCCGCTCAGAGAGCCGTCGCCGATGACAGCGACCACGTTCTGCTTCTCACCCTTCAGGTCACGAGCTTTTGCCAGACCGGCAGCCAGAGCGACAGCCGATGAAGTGTGGCCTAAGGAGAAAAGGTCATAGGGGCTTTCCGAGGGATTGGTGTAACCGGTGACGTCGTCATAATGAGCGGGATCGGTGAAGGCCTCCATACGCCCCGTAAGCATCTTATGGGGATAGGTCTGGTGAGACACATCGAATACGATCTGATCCTCAGGTGTGTCGAAGACATAGTGCAGGGCTATGATAGCCTCCACCATACCGAGATTGGGGCCGACGTGGCCACCGTGGGAGGAGACTTTCTGTATCAGATTCTTGCGCAATTCGGCCGCAAGTGCCGTGAGTTCTTCAAGTGATTTATCTTGTAGTGTTTTCATTTTAGAATTTTGAATGTTGAATGTTGAATTTTGAATTAATCTTCTTCGTCATCGTCGTCGTCATAATCAGCGTCCTCGAGGTCGTATCCCTCATCCTCGTCGTCTTCATCGAAGTCTATGTCAAGCTCCTCAGGGTCTATATCCATATGACCATCCTCGTCCTCCTCGTCGACCCACGACAGATTCTCCTCCCACGCGGCGTCGAGCATCTCGGCTGCCTCGGGAGTCAGGAGTTCTCCGGAGTGCCCTTTGGTCCAATTAAGGTCGGGGAGTTCATCTTGGAGTTGTTCGAGTGAGATACAAGGGATCCCGTCCGGATCGGCACATCCCCAGCACTCGAAGTCAGCGTAAAAGCGCTTTCTGCCTGTACCGGCCCAGTCCTCACCCTCGTATGGCTCTGAGGTGAAGACTCCGCGGAAGATGATTCCCGGATTCTCACCATCCCCCTCGCGAAGCATAAAGAACTGGTCCCCCTTGTGGAGGTCGACATAGTCCCAGACGCTCCAATTACCAAAGAAGGAATCCCCCCTTTTGAGTTGCTCGCGATAGGCATCAAGTGTATAACTGCTTATCGCGGGATTCCAGCGCAACAGGTAAGTCTTGGTCGTAGGATACATCTTGCCCGGCAGGAACTCACAGAGTGTCTCCCACTCCGCCTTGGGCATGGGATACATCTCGAAGTGATAGGGATCGAAGTGGCGGAAGGCCGGATTACCGGCTGTCACCCGGAAGAGGTCTAACCACTCCGTAGCCTTGGCTCTCCCCTGCATGGAGAGGATAGGATGTCCTGCCTGACCACCCCAGGCGCGGCGGTTGGAGACGAAGACCACAGGATGCTCCTTCCCCTCCGGATCGGTAGCAAGGGCAAAACCGAACCGATCGAGGGTCGAAGAGGCCTTCTGCAGTGCGCAGAAGTCGGCAAAAGCCGCATCTACGGGACTACCCTCACCGATCTCGGGATGGTGACTCCTCAGCCACGACGGGCAGAGCACATAGGGAGAGGCGAACCCGGGGAGATATGTATCGGTAGAGGTTTCGTCGATAAGCCGGGCCATGAAGTCACGGTTGCGATGCCATAATACCTCCTCAGCTCCCGGCACCAGAGGGGATTCATCTTCGAGCACATTCTCCCGCAAGGAAGCCGCCGTGCGGAGTATCCTGTGAGCCACGACGATATCCTCGTGTGAGGCTACCGCCGGAATCATCATCACCATACTACCCACGGGGAGTGTCAACACTGTCACTCCGGTCGTAGACTCCCCCTCTACGGTCATGGTGTAATACCGCTGACGTCCGAAGGTAGGATCGCCGTTAGTAAGACCGGTATCCACATCAAGAGTTTTCCCCTCCGCTGCCATTGATGTCATGACCGCGGAGAGGACCATATCGAAGTCCACCTCGGAGGAGATAAGGTAGGTGGTGGGATGATTTATATCGAAGATTTCGTTCACAGTGCCGTAACGCTTTTTCAGTTCAGATTCTAAAAGGCTATCCCCTTAATTGACATCCGCGGGATTGTAGGGAGTCATATGATAGCCCAGGGCATTTAGCTCCATGCACATACCCGCCAGATAGAGCTGATGCAGGGCTGCGATATAGCATCCCAGGGCAGCCTCGGTACCGGGCTCCACATGCTCGTGGGAGAGGAGTGAGTAGACACGTGAAGCGCACTCAGCCACGAGCTCCGTCACCTTATCGGCCGCCTCACCCTCATATCCGAGGAGCGTGTTCACCACTGTGGCATCAAAAT
>CAMWHX010000095.1 GCA_947174155.1 uncultured Porphyromonadaceae bacterium | reverse complement strand
CCATGGGGGCATCCGGTGGTGATAGATACCATCAACGGTGTCATCTTCAAGCTCCTCTATCCCGGGGATGAAGACGCTCCCGATCCCTATATTGAGGCCCGCAGTATCAACCCGCGTTATCCCGCCATGCGTATCAGCACGGATACGGTGCTCGGTATATATCGCGTGTGTGCGGCGGTCCGCATTTACAACACCCTTTGAGGAATTCATAATTCATAATTCATAATTTGGAGTCGGGATTAATCGAGAGATTCTCTCGATTAATCCCGAGAATCACTAATCACTGCTCACTAATCACTAAGCAAAGGTCACGGAAGACGGCATCAGCTATCTGGAGGTATCCCTCCTCGGAGGGGTGGACACCATTCGTGCCGCGGCGTTCCTTCACTGTCGCGCGGGTATTGACCGGTGTCTCCTGCCATGGCATCGAATAGTCCGTGTCAAACTGAGCGGCAATCTCGACATATCCGGTATAGGGAGAGAATTCACTCGAATCGGCAAGCGCAGCATAAGCGTCGTTGAGACGGTGGGCCTGTAAGGTCAGTCCGAGAGTATCTGCATATCCCCCCGCTTCCGCACCATAGCTGAATCCCGTGCCTCCGGTCACTGACGGCATCTGGAGTCCCATCAGTCGCAGACGCGCCGAAGGAAAATCGGTGTGGAGGCGTCGGGCGAAGGTGCGCAGCGACGTCAGGAGGGCCGAGAGATCCTTCCCGAGAGGAGCCATGGAGTTCCAGCCGAGAAGCACGTAGACAATGTCGATCTTACCGCTGCAATAAGTATTGGCAAAGGACTTGAAGGATATGCGTCCCAATGCCGGGTCATACAGAGGATTGGGAGTCGCAGGCGTCGATCCCGAGGCCGGTTTCCCCTCACCCAGGAAATCTGACCACTGCCATCCCGCGTATCCTGTCCAAGAGGTGTTTTCGGCAGTTTTCACGCCGCAAAAGCGTATCCCGTCAAGTCCCAGACCCTGCGGTTCACCCCCCGTGCCGCATAGACGGCGGCGCACCTCCCGAGGCCATACACCCCCGGATGTGAGGCTGTCACCGATACAGACCACATGAAGTGGCGACGACGGCGAGAGTGGGGGAGAGACTACCCGGAGTCTGGTCGTGGCCGAAGCTGTTACCGACCCGTCGGTACTGCGGCAGACGAGAGTCAGCGGCAGATTGTCGGGTGTGGAGGGATCCGGCGTGATCTCCCAATAGCGGGGGAAGGCCCTCCCAACAGCCGACTGCAACATCGGGCGCCAGCGCAAGGGATCGGTGTCACATATCATCCCGCGATAGAAGAGTTGGAGAGTGTCTCCCCTCACCGCGGTCAGTTGTGCGGGGAGTCTGAGTTGAGGTGTCAGCTCACCGGCGACCGGCATCGTGGGAGTCGGAGAGGTCGAGGTGTTGGTATCATTTATTCCAAGGCGTCGACGCAGGTCGGAGACCGTATGGTCGTTGAGACCCAGATGCATTCCCCCGGTCTGCAGCAGTCGATAGACGATATACCACCATGTGGTGTGGCCTACACTCTCCAATCCGGCGTCATCGAGACTCTGCCGCCCACCTATATAATAACGGCCGGGCACATCGGTCTCCCCCTGACCCCCGGTGCAGAAGAAGAGTGTGCAGGGGGCGTTGAAGTGCATCTCCAGCCAGAGAGTGCCGGAGGGGAAGATAGCTTCGTCGGCAAGCCGGAGAGTCAGCGTTGAGGATTTCCCGGGGTCGACAGGGGCAAAGGAGATAGTGCGACTGTATAGCACCTCACCCTCCGGGCCGTTACGGCGGATCACCACCAGCACACTTGTCAGGGGTTTTGTGTTACCATCCCAGTCAGCCGCAAGCACGGGGACTTCAAGAGTGTCGAAGGCGCGTTGAGCCACACCCGCTATGTGGGCAAACCCGGAGAAATTCGAGCGGTTGTACTGTGGCGTGCCCACTCCGAGACCCGCACAGTGTTCGATGACCACGACAGGATCATCTGTAGGACGCTCTTCAAGCAGGTCCTCCGATATTGTAGCTACCCGGTCGCGTACAAAGGATGTATCGGTTTCGGCCGCAAGGAGGCGGGAGGATAGATTCTCCGACATTGACTCCACGCGCATGAGCCTGGCCGAGGAGTCGGCCGATGAGGTTTCAAGCGCCCCCAGTCGGTCGCCGTAGTCATGCACTTGCAGTATTTCGGCCCCGATATGCCCTCCGCCGCTCATCCAAAGCCCTTGCCAGGCATACATCGGAGTCCCCGGTATCCCTCCGACGATGGCCCACCAGCCATTGACGGGTTTGGGCCACGCCGTGGCCAGCTCCTCCATCGTGCGGTAGACACCCTTGCAGCAACCCTGGGTATTGGGTGCATCCAACACTCCCTCCACTTTCAGGTCTCCGCGAATGACCGCAGGTCCGCTGACGCTAAGAGGGCCTCCGGCAGTAAGGCTGTGGGTGATATCGAGATCACCGTAAATCTGAGTCGGGTACATTATATAAAGGTTTAAGGGTTGATATAAGTCTGTGATATATCCCCTCGGGGATCTCGATATGTCCGCGGCGAAGGGAAGGCACCGGATGATAGGCCGCTCCCAGACATCGGGCCTTCGCGTCCGCACACCGGTATTCAAGCCACTTCCTGCCCCCTGTCGTGACGAGATAGCATCGAGGCGACATTACCGACCCGCTGATCTCCGGCCATGGAGAGGAGCGCAGTGCATACTCGGGGTCGCCGGGGGTGACAAGGCGGGTGATTTCGTGGTCCCATCCCTCCATACGGATATAGACAAGCTCGAAGAAGTCATCCGGGAGGGGTATACGTCCGATCGCGGGGATATGAGGATCGCGGAAGAGGGGACCGTCGAGAGAGCGCACGGGGAGGAGACCGGGGCCCGAGGGATCTTCGCGCAAGATATCACGCATGTATCCGGTGAGGAGCGGGGCTACGAGGCGTTCGATCATCGGGAGGTGGTCGTCCCCGAGAGAGCGCAGTGCAGCTATATCGGTGGCAATCTGTCTCAGAGAGATGGTCATACACGATCAGCGATTGAGGTATTATCATCGGTGATAATCACGCCAAACTCACGAGCGGCTTCGCGTATTCCGGCACACGATCTCAGACGCCTTCTTTCGACCCCACACTCCTCGGCGAGATATTCGCGCGCTTCGCTCAGGTCAGAGCATACGCGGTTTTGGTTCGGGCTCGATACGTGCGGATTGGCAGTGTATTTCACCCCTTCCTCGGCAGGATGCTTGGCGGGTCCGATGGACTCGGTGCGGAGGAGTATGATTCGCCCCCTGCGGAAGTCAGGTGAGGCCTCGATGAGGTGCTGAATGGCGGGGTCTGTAGTGCGGTAAGTGGCCGGAGTGACCCCGTAGCCCGACAATGCGCCTCCGGTGAAGGGGATACGCACTGTCGAACGCCCGGCCGGGATAAGGGCCTGAAACTCCATCAGCCCACGTATGGCATAGGTCTTTCGCATAATTGTAAGGATTTAGAATTCCTGTGATACTTCCGTCCAGGTTCCGGCAGTGAGACGCCAGAGCTGACCGGAGCGCATGGCGGGGTTGAGATCCGTGCGGTCTATAAGAAGATAATAGAGGCCGTCGGCAGTGACAGGGTCAGTGTGGTCGATCATTGTGAATGTCCCCTCGCTACCGGCATTCGATTGCCCCTCACCGTCGATCCAGATATGACAGCTACCCTTCAGGGCGAGCGCATCCCAGGTCAGGATACCGTTGCGCGTAGCCTCCTCTCCCTCGACACGGTCGGAGAAGGAGTGCTCGGCGCTGTAGACGTAGTGGACCAGACGGTTCTCTCCAATCAGAGCACCTGAGTTGCTCCATCCCAGGCGGTCGAGCGTAGGCTCACGCTTGATCTCAATGTCACCGAAGACAGTATGGAAGTTGGTGACGGTCCAGCCGATAGAGTTGGTCTTGGTCGATATCTGAATCTCGGGATGAGCGCTGAAATCGATGCACTGTATCTGTTCCAGCAGATTCTTTCCCGCCAGCAGTATGGCAGTCTTGGGCACATCCTCACCGGTGAAAAACATCTTTGCCAGAGCTATGATCTTCTCCACTGTCCAGCGTCCGGTGTGCTGCATCTCGCGCTTGAACTGCCAGCGTATACCCTCGGTGGTGTAGACATGCTGCATACCCATACGGGGCACGTTGACCTTGAACTTCCCCGCGCGCCCGGCCCAGAGGGTTCGGTTGCCACGGACCTTGAAGTTGGCGATGGCCTGTTCGGCGATGACCGCCTTGGAGAAGGGGATTCTCTTCTTCTGGCTCTCGAAATAGTCACTTACCACCTGATTCATGCCTCGTTTCTGGAGGTAGACGCGCGTCGGCTGGGGCACGATGAGGTCGGGGTCCACTTCCTTCTGAGTTTCATAGAGAGAGTTGGCGAGAAGCACTACGGTCGCGCCGGCGGGGATGTCGGGGAGCGTGGTGTACTCATCATCGGGAGAAGACTTGGTGCCGTTGACGGCCCGGACGATAGGATTGTTGGTCGTAGGGTCCTGTCCTGTGACGAAGAGCATCAGCGGACGCCCCGGGGTGCGGGTTACGCCGTCGGGAGCATATCCGTCGACATCACCGACAAGGAGTGTGCCATACTCGCGGGGGAGATTCTGGTCAGCCGAGGCCAGGGGAAGGGTGGCCTGCAAGGCTCCACCTTTGAGGGGTGCTGTGGTCACTACCGAGCTGCGGGGTTC
>CAMWHX010000094.1 GCA_947174155.1 uncultured Porphyromonadaceae bacterium | reverse complement strand
ATAAACAATTTGCCATAAAAACCCTTACAATTTCCATATACCCCCCCTCCTAACTATCTATCTGACATTCGTTTCTAAGTTTGCTTTCATGAGCATCAATCATAATTCATAAAATCAGCATGATTTCACCGTTATCTATCATTCCCCTTCTTCTCAGCTATAAAACACAGGGGAGCAATAGGGTTGTATAATTAGTTATAATATCGTAATTTTGCGGAGGAATAGTATCAAATGACAGATATATGACAATACCCTTCAAATCTATACCAAACACCATGCGTAACCTTGCGGATGATCTTTCCGGAATCATTCTTGTCTTTATCCTGACAGTGTCAGCATTAGGGATGACGGGGATGGCGGCGAGGCCGTTTGAGGAGTCGCCTTCACTTTTCGGGGTTCGCGTCGGTGTGGGGTATAATGTGCCTAATACGCTTGACGAATCTAATCCAAATGATGACTTGTCTCCGGGGGTGGCTCTGTCGGTGGGGGCTACTTATGATTTTCAGTTTTTGACGCTTTGGGATAGTGACACACGGTTTGGCTTTCATCTTCACTCGGGGTTGGGTCTCCACTATGACACTTATGGGATGAAGGATCCGGTCTATCGGAAATGCTCCGTCCGAAAATTGGGGTGCGTAATACCTGTCGGTCTCGGTTTCACGTACTGTTTTGAGAAGGTGAGTCTGCAACTGAATGTCGGTCCGGCTTTGGCTATCGGTATGGGGGGATGGATGAAGGGGAGGGAGAAGCCTCTCCGCCCTGGTGAGGGGTGGGTCAACTATTATACGCTGACCGGTACCTCACGTGTGGATGTACTTTTAAATGCCAATATCGGCATCCATTTCAGCCAATGGTATGCCGGTCTGAACCCGACTATCGGCCTGAAGAAATGCTATGACATCACCCACACGGGCTTTCACGATCTCTCCATGCGCCTCATCTTCGGCCGCACCTTCTGAATGCATCGTCGATAAAAAACTTATTCATCGTAAATTCGAATTGATCGTACAATTTTTCGTCTCCACTCGAAAAATCCTTCATAAATCACGGATTTTTCGTCCATGGACGAAAAATCTGAACATAGGGTAGTGCAATTTTCCAACTCCTCTCCCTATTCTGCCTATGCAATATAACGCCTTCAGGAACTTTTTGCCTATGCAATAGAAGATTTTAGAGCCTATTTTGCCTATGCAATGTAACTTTTGATTATCTTTACTACTACTAATAACTTGATAATCATGAGGGACCGCCGCGGCGCGGGGCGAGGCGGTCGGGATGGCTGGCGAGGAAGGCCTTCCAGGAGGTGGGGCCTTTGGCTATGGCGGGTTTTCCGGTCTCGTAGAAGTGGGTCAGGGCGGCCGCCATGGCGTCTGTGGCGTCGAGCAGTGTGGGCATCTCGGCCGCCGGGATATGGAGGATGTGCTGGAGCATATTGGCTACCTGCTCCTTGGAGGCGGCTCCGTTGCCCGTGACGGCCTGCTTGATGCTTCTCGGGGGATATTCAGCGATCGGTATCTCGCGTGCGAGAGCTGCCGCTATGGCCACTCCTTGTGCCCGTCCGAGCTTAAGCATCGACTGCACATTCTTGCCGAAGAAGGGGGCCTCGATAGCCAGTTCGTCAGGGAGATATTGCGCCACGAGACCACTCACCCGCTCGTAGATACGATTCAGACGCATATAGTGGTCTTCAAACTTCGAGAGTTTTATGACTCCCATGACGATGACCTCCGGTTTCTTGCCGTTGACACCCAGCATGGCGTAACCCATGACATTCGTACCGGGATCGATACCCATTATGATGCGCTCATGACGTATCGGCGGGGGCACGTAAGCACCTCCGCTTTTCTGCACGCCGCCAGCGCTTTTCTGCACGCCGGCATCACCGTCCTGCACGCCGCCAACTTCGTTGTGGCCGCCGTCAGCACTTTTCCTCACCTCGGCGCCTGAGGATCCTATATCTCTCTTCTCAGCCAAGTGTCACCTCCTGCACTATGGATGCAAACGAAATCCCCTCTCCACCCATGTAGCGGGCATAAGCCTCACGCAGGTTCTCACCCTCGGCTTCGCCGTAGGCCTCAGCCTCAGGGAGCGTGGCAAAACGGTTCTGGAAGGTATAAGAGGCGGCGTGGCTCGCGAAATCCGGATCTCCGGGCACCGCAACGACACGCACCAGCGATCCCGAGAGAGCCATTTCTGCCAATCGGGAGCTTAACCATCGCTCGAACTCCCCGGTACGCACCGGGTCCACCACGAATGTGATATTATATATATACATCTCAATTTAAATTTAATCCGTCATCACCACTCCCTCCCGGGAGGGAGTGGGTGTTTAACTTACACTGCCATCGGCAAGCATAGTCTCGACCCGAGGAGAAAAGGAGGTTAGCATATTCTCCCATTGGTAAGCCCTATCTCCCCAGAGGATAGGGGGGTTAGCATATACTGCCATCGGCAAGCCCTTTCTCATTAGAGGAGAGGGGTAGCGTGTCTGTTCTCCGCAGCCACCGCTTGCGGGGGCATAAGCGAGGCTAAATAAAAAACGGCATGCTTATCACTAAACACGCCGCCAAAACAAAATTATGAAAAACATTCAACGCTAATGCTGCCACGCAGCATATTCCTTTCTGTTGAGCCTCTTGTCGGATTCGAACCAACGACCCCGAGATTACAAATCACGTGCTCTGGCCAACTGAGCTAAAGAGGCGAATCGGTAAGCGGACTACACCGCCCTCTCAACCTATAACCCTTGCTACAATCAAGTCCTGGGGGATTCAAGGGAGACTGGCCCGTAGGGCTTACCTGGGCACAAAATTACTGCTAAATTTTGAACCCACCAAATATTTTAACACTTTTTAGGTTTTCTGCCACGTTTTTCACCTTTTCCGGCGGGAAGATTGCGTCCATGATGGGCTTTTTTCTCCCTGCGGGGCTTGTGGGGATTGCCATCGTCTGACATCAGGGCGAAGTCAAGCTGCTTGCGCTCCAGGTCAGCACGGGCTACCTGCACGTGCACCTTGTCGCCGAGTGTGTACTTATTGCCATGATTGCGTCCGATCAGACAATAGTTCTTCTCGTCGTAGTCATAATAGTCGTCTGCGAGATCGCGCACGGGCACCAGGCCCTCACACTTATTCTCGTCAAGTTCCACATAGAAGCCCCACTCGGTCACACCGGTGATGACGCCTTCGTAGATCTCACCGAGACGATCTTGCATAAACTCCACCTGCTTGTAGCGGATTGAACTGCGCTCGGCGTTGGCGGCAAGCTGCTCCATGTCGGAGGAGTGTTTGCACTGGTCTTCGAGCTTCACCTTATCGGCAGAGCGCCCTCCGTCGAAGTATCTCTGCAACAGACGATGTACCATCATGTCGGGATAACGACGAATCGGGGAGGTGAAGTGGGTATAGTAATCTACCGCCAGACCGTAGTGACCGATATTGTCGGTGGTGTATTCCGCCTTGGCCATACTGCGGATCGCGAGCATGGAGAGGAGATTCTCCTCACCCTTACCCTTGACATCCTTGAGGAGGCGGTTGAGGCTCTTGTTGACCTTGCGCGAGCTCCCGTCGGTGTCGATCTTGTAGCCGAACCGGGAGGCTATGGAGCCGAAGTTGCTGATCTTCTCGGGATCAGGATTGGCGTGCACGCGATAGACGAAGTTCTTGGCTTTCTTGTCACCCTTGACCTTACCGATGGCTTCGGCCACGGCTATATTGGCCAGGAGCATGAACTCCTCGATGAGCTTGTTGGCATCTTTCGACTCCTTGAAGTAGACGCTGACGGGCTTCCCGTCCTTGTCAATCTCAAAGCGCACTTCGGCCCGGTCAAACTCCAGGGCGCCGGCCTCGTAGCGACGCCGGCGCAGATGCTTGGCCAGGCGATCGAGCACCTGAATCTCCTTTGCGTAGTCACCCTTGCCGGTCTCGATGATATCCTGCGCCTCCTCATAGGTGAAACGGCGGTCACTCTTGATGACTGTGCGTCCGATACGGGAGTTGACTACATTACCCTTGTCGTCCATCTCAAAGATGGCGGAGAAGGTGAGTTTCTCCTCGTCGGGACGCAGCGAACAGATACCGTTGCTCAGTCGCTCGGGAAGCATCGGGATGGTACGGTCTACGAGGTAGACGCTGGTGGCGCGCTGCTGAGCCTCCTTGTCGATTATACTGCCGGGGGTGACGTAATGGGTCACGTCGGCGATATGCACGCCGACCTCCCAGTTGCCGTTGGCAAGCTGTCGGATCGAGAGGGCATCGTCGAAGTCCTTGGCATCGCGCGGGTCGATGGTGAAGGTCGTCACGTGGCGGAAATCTTCGCGTTTGGCGACCTCTTCGGGTGTAATACCGGGTTCGATTCGTTCGGCTGCCTTCTCGACGTTTTCGGGATACTTATAGGGCAACCCATACTCGGCAAGGATAGCATGCATCTCTGCTGTGTTCTCACCCTTTACGCCGAGGATATCGACAACTTCACCACGGGGGTTCATCTCCTCATCTTTCCACACCGTGATGCGGGCTACAGCCTTGTCGCCGGTCTTACCACCCTTCAACTTCTGGCGGGGTATGATGATATCTGCAGCCAGGAACTTGGAGTCGGTCACGAGAGCGGCGTAATTCTTCTCAACTTTCAGTGTGCCGATAAACACCTGATCCTTGGGTTCAAGAATCTCCACTACCTGCGCCTCGTGATCCTTACCGGGACGACTGGCCGACACCATGACGCGGACCTTGTCGCCATTGA
>CAMWHX010000093.1 GCA_947174155.1 uncultured Porphyromonadaceae bacterium | reverse complement strand
CCTTCGACCCCCTGCTCCCAAAGCAGGTGCGCTAACCGGACTGCGCTACGCCCCGTCTATGTCTGTTTGTGAGTACAAAGTTAGTAAATTATTCTCTTTTGTGCAAGTTTTCCGCCTCTCTTTTAAAATTTTCGTCCTCTTCGGAGGTTAATTAGGTATGAAGACACGAGTTTTAATACTGTCATTGGTAGCTCTGATAGCTATTGCCATACCCTCGCTTGCATCAGCGCGTGATAAAAAGGCCGAGCCTCTCTTCAAGGAGAAAGTGCATGACTTCGGCACCATTCCAGAGCGCGGCGGCAAGGTGAGTTACAGTTTTGAGTTTGTCAACTCCGGTGATGCCAACCTGGTCATCATAGATGCCACGGCAGAGTGTGGATGCACCGTGCCTCAATATCCGGAGGCTCCCATACCTCCCGGCAAGAAGGGTGTCATCACCGTCACCTACAATCCCGCAGGGCGCCCCGGCACGTTTGACAAGACCGTCACCGTCAAGACCAACGGGCAGCCCCGCAAGATACGCCTGAAAATCAAGGGTCGAGTCCAGCCATGATTCTGCGACTTCTCCTCCTTGCCCCCCTCTGCACCTGGCTGACCACGGAGCTTGACCTCGGCACGATAGGGGAGAATGACGGTCCGCGTGAGGGTGAGTTCCGGTATGTCAACACCGGGACCGAGCCTCTACTCGTAGACCGTATCAAACCCTCCTGCGGCTGCACCGCCGTGACCGTAATGAGCGACCCGACGGCGCCGGGAGACACGGCCTCCGTCCGGCTTACCTATAACCCTGCCAGACGGCCCGGGCGCTTCGACAAGAGCGTAAGGGTCTGGATGACCGGTGAGGAGGAACCTCAGGTCCTGCGTGTAAAGGGGCTCGTAATCCCCTCCGAGGAGACACTGCAAGCCGCGTATCCCCACGGCGAGGGAACGGTGCGATACAGCACCGGGCTGATCGACGCCGGAGAGGTGACACGCGGCAAGTCGCGCCATTTCTTCGTCACCGCCTACAACACCTCGACTACCGAGCCCCACACCCTGAGTCTGTCATGCTCCGATCCGCGAATCCTTGTGAGCGACACCCCCGTCACCGTGCCCCCGGGGGAATCGGAGACATTGGTAATACAGGCCATCGTGCCCCGCAATGACAAACCGGGGAAGGTGACGTGGACTGTCGAAGTGACCGACTCAGCCGCAGACGGAGCACGTGACGCCATCACTGTGGGGGGCAATATTACCGACTGAAAACCAATCAATTCATAATACCATAAAATCACTAACATAATCATGAACCACATAGAGCACCCCGAGAACGACGAGCGCTACACCGGCTTGCAGGTCAACTCGGGAGTTACATCCCAGCCCACCGTCAATCCCTATCTGCGTTCGCGTCGTGTGGCGCGTCGCCAGCTGACACCCGCCGACTACGTAGAGGGTATCCTCAAGGGTGACATCAGCATCCTCGGACGCGCGGTGACCCTGATCGAGAGCACCTCCGACACTCACCAGGCCATAGCCCAGGAGGTCATCGAGAAGTGTCTCCCCTACTCCGGCAATTCCCGCCGTATAGGTATCACCGGCGTGCCCGGTGCCGGCAAGTCGACCTCGATCGACGTCTTCGGCCTGCACGTGCTCCGTCAGGGGCACAAATTAGCCGTGCTTGCCATCGACCCCAGCAGCGAACTCACCAAAGGCTCCATACTCGGCGACAAGACCCGTATGGAGAAGCTCTCCATGGAGCGCGATGCCTTCATACGCCCTTCACCCTCGGCCGGCTCACTCGGGGGCGTGGCGCGTAAGACACGCGAGACAATCGTGCTGTGTGAGGCCGCAGGCTATGACCGCATCTTCGTCGAGACTGTCGGCGTGGGCCAGAGCGAGACAGCAGTCCACTCGATGGTCGACTTCTTCCTGCTGATACAGCTTGCCGGCACCGGCGATGAGCTTCAAGGGATCAAGCGAGGGATCATGGAGATGGCCGACGGTATCGCCATCAACAAGTGTGACGGCGACAACGTAGAGCGTGCCCGTCTGGCCGCAGCGCAGTTTCGCAACGCCCTGCACCTCTTCCCTCCGACGCCCAGCGGCTGGCGCCCCGAGGTGGTGACTTACAGCGGATATTTCGAATACGACATCGACAAAGTCTGGGACATGATCGACCGCTATTTCGAGTATGTGGAGCGCACCGGATACTTCGAGCGCAAGCGCAACGAGCAAGCCAAATACTGGATGATCGAGACCATCGACGAGCAGCTCCGTTCCGCCTTCTACCATACTCCCGAGGTGGCCGCCCTGCTGGAGCAGAAGGAGCTGCGCGTGCTCAACAATGAGCAGTCCTCCTTCACCGCCGCTCGCGACGTCCTCGACTTCTACTTCTCCCGCCTCCGCTGTCAGTAAGCCACCGGCGGCTTCCACTTCTCCCACCCACTCCCCGGGCGGGAGGAGAAAAACGTCGGTATAAGAAAATAAATCATGCTCATTAGAGTTATAATAAATAGCTTTCAAAAATAATCGGCATCCCACAGCAGCGGTTGCTCCTTATTATTTGAAAGCTATTCAACCATAATAATTACCGAGGAGACGACCCAAAACCTCAGAATACATAAAACCAAGACCTCATAGACCGAACATATGAAGAAGCTCCGTTTTCTCAAGGTCGGCACCTGCATCGCAGCGGTCGCCCTGATGCTGTCAAGCTGCAAAACGCCCAAGAATGTAGCTTATTTCCAGGACCTTGACGACACCGTCATCACCCAGCTTGTGCAGCCTCAGCAGATACGTGTGCAGCCTGACGACAAGCTCTCGATCGTGGTGAGTTCCAAAGATCCGGCTTTGGCCGCCATCTTCAATCTTCCGATAATCACCAACCGGGCCGGTCAGGCTTCATCGGTCAGCGGCACCGGTACGACCCTGCGCACCTACAACGGCAGCTCGACCGACGGCATCTCTAATTATACCGTTTCGCCCGAGGGCACAATCGACTTCCCGGTGCTCGGCATCCTCAAGATCGAGGGTATGACCCGCAGCGAGGTGGCATCCTTCATCAAGGGTGAGCTGGTAGGTCGGGACCTTATCAAGGATCCGACGGTGACCGTAGAGTTTCTCAATGTCGGCATCAGTGTGATGGGTGAGGTCACTCATCCCGGACGCTATGACCTGAACCGCGACAACATCACCGTCATCGAGGCCCTCTCACTGGCCGGTGACCTCACCATCCAGGGTCAGCGTGAGAACATCCTCGTGATCCGTAAGGAGGATGGCGGCCTGAAAACCTACCGCCTCGACCTGACCAACGGTCATCAGATGATGCAGAGCCCGGGCTACTACCTGAAACAGGATGACGTGATCTACGTAGAGCCTAACGGAGTGCGCAAGCGTCAGACTACCAATAACGGCAACACAGCCCTCTCCGCCTCCTTCTGGGTATCTGTCGGCTCACTGCTGACCTCCGTAGCCGTGCTCATATTCAAGTAATATCCACCGCGGCACACGATGAGCAATACCGAACAAAAAGCTGAAACCACACCACAGGTACCGGTGCCTGTACTGGCCGTCGCAGATGAAGAGCAGTCATTCTCCATCTCCGACTTTGCCCTTCTGTGTCTGAGCCGGTGGAAATGGTTCGTCTGCACCATATTTGTCCTGCTGGTACTCGGATGGCTTTATGCCAAGCATGAGCAACCGGTCTACTTCCGAAGTTGCTCGGTGCTGATCAAGGATCAGGATGGCGGTGGGGGTGTCGGAGATATCGCCAACGCCTTCGCCTCGATGGGTCTGGTGTCTTCCAACACCAGCGTCAACAACGAGCTTATCGCCCTCACCTCCCCGGCCATCATGTCGGAGGTGATCACCCGTCTGCATCTGACCGACAACTATTCCCGCAAGGGGACCTGGTACTGGCAGACACAGTATGGCACCAACCAGCCCTATATCGTTGACTTCTCGGCGCTCGGACACAAGGACACGGGGAGCTTCCGCATGGATGTCAATCCGGATGAGGGGACTATGCGCCTCTATCGTTTCCGCACCACCGATGACGACGGCAATGAGGTGAAATTTGACAAGGAGATCACCCTCAAACTTACTGACCTCACCTCGGCCGGCTCCCCCGAAGATATTCAGACCCCGCGCTTCAAGACTCCGATAGGAGCCCTGCGTATCGCCCGCAATGCCTTCTATACCGGCTCCCTTGACCAGGAGGAGACTCTTCGTGTCAGCCACTCCGGCATGCAGAGCACCATCGAGGATTATACCGGACGACTGAAAGGTGACCTGACCAATAAGGATGCCGACGTCATCGACCTCTCGATCAAGGATGTGTCCATACAGCGGGCCAACGATATCCTGAATACCGTGATCCTGGTCTACAACCAAAATTGGGTTGAAGACAAGAACCGCATAGCCGTAGCGACCTCCGACTTCATCGGGGAGCGACTCAAAGTCATCGAGCAGGACCTCGGCCAGGTCGACAAAGATATAGCCGACTACAAGACTGAGAATCTGGTCATCGATCTCCCCTCCTCCTCCCTACTGGCCATGAATCAGGCAGCCGAGCAGAGTCAGGCGATGCTTGATATCAATAATCAGTTAGCCATGGCTCAGTACGTGCGTCAGTATCTGGCAGAGCCCTCCAACGTCAACGCCGTCATCCCGGTCAACACCGGCTTCGGCAGCCCCACTCTGGAGAGTCAGATCGCCGCCTACAACCAGCTGCTGCTCCAGCGCAACAATCTCATCGCCAACTCCTC
>CAMWHX010000092.1 GCA_947174155.1 uncultured Porphyromonadaceae bacterium | reverse complement strand
GTACCTGACACTAAATGGGGAACTCACGCTGCGGTAGTTTTCAGTTGCAGAGATTATGACCCGGAATCGGTATTGGAATGGCTGCGTGAGGCCTCTCAGATGATTGAACCGCGGTGGAACCGCCCCCTGAGCGCTGTTCAACTGCCGGAAATCCCCCGAACTCCCGCAAGAAAAATTGACCGCCGTGCACTCCGAAAGCTAATAATTGAGGGGGGTGGACTTTTTAATACACGATTATAGGGGATATTTGCAAAATTTTATGTAATTTTGTGGGGTATATTCAAACGGATACGTTTGGTTTTTTTGAACGATACTTATCTCCTCAGGTAAAAGACATGTATCTCTTCAGATGAAAGATACTTATCTACTCAGATAATTATGTTGAAGAAAAGTACGCTTGAACATATCATAAGTCAGGATATGTCGGAGTTATGGAAGGTGCTTCTCCCTGAGGAGAAGCGCATTATCACCGACAATTTTGAGGTGATGGAGTTTCGTAAAAACGAACCCATCTATACCGAAGGTGAGACTCCGCAATATCTGTGGTGTCTGCTTCGCGGCAAGGTCAAGATGTTTAAGAACGGCATCGGAGCCCGCACCCAGATCCTGCGCCTCTATCGTCCGGTGCAGTATTTCGGTTACCGTGCATACTTCGCCGGCGAACCTTACGTATCTTCGACGGCCGCTGTCGAGTCTTCTACACTCGGGCGTGTCCCGATGGGTGTGGTCGAAACTCTCCTTCGCGCAAACAATGAGCTGGCAATGTTTTTCATCCACGAACTCAGTCGCAATCTCGGCGGTTCCGACACGAAGATTGTCAGCCTGACCCAGAAGCATATCCGTGGCCGCCTGGCTGAATCCCTTCTTCTGCTCCTCGACAACTACGGCCTCGAAGATGACGGCATCACGCTTAAAATCTACATGAGCCGCGAGGACTTGGCCAATCTCTCCAACATGACGACCTCCAACGCTATCCGCACACTGACCGCCTTCGCCCAGGAACACCTCATCGTGGTCGACGGGCGACGCATCAAGATAATCAACGAGCCTCAGCTTCGCAAGATATCAAGCTTCGGCTGATCCGGCTCGAACGGCACATGTTTTTCGTTCAATGTTGTTTAAAACGACGGCGGCCATACTAAAATCTTAGCATGGCCGCCGTCACTTTTTTATTACGTCCGGATCATATAGCGGAGCGGATGATTCCGCGACCGGAGTTGGTGACGAAGTCCACGATCTCGTCGCGATACTCCGACTGGGGCACCGTCTCGAGAATCAGTTTGACAGCATTGCTGACATTCAAGTCACTCAGGTAGAGGATGCGGTATATCTCATTGATATGAGCCACCTCCTCCTTGCTGAACCCGTGGCGTGTCAGCCCGACATTGTTGAGGCCGACAAACGAAATCGGCTCTCTGGCAGCCTTGACGAAGGGAGGTATATCCTTGTTGACAAGTGCACCACCCTGGAGCATGATGTTGCGTCCGAGGTGACAGAACTGATGGATGAGGCTTCCTCCCCCTATGACAGCACAATCATCTATAATCACCTCGCCCGCCATCTGGGAGGCGTTGGAGATGATCACTCCGTTGCCGATCCGGCAGTCATGAGCGATATGGGTATAAGCCATCAGAAGACAGTTGGACCCCACCTCGGTCAAACCCTTGGAGGCTGTGCCACGGTTGATGGTCACACACTCGCGCAGGGTCGTACCGTCGCCAACGATAGCGAGCGTATCCTCACCGCGGAATTTCAGGTCCTGCGGCACACCGGCGACCACGGCGCCGGGGAAGATCTTCACGCCGTCACCTATACGGGCACCGGGGAAGATGGTCACGTTATTATAGATGACGCAGTTGTCACCAATCTCCACATTGTCGTAGATCGTAGTGAAGGGGCCGATGTGGACACCGGAGCCGATCTTCGCCCCCGGATCCACATGATACATGGTGTTGGCCATAGCTTACTTGTTCTTGATGATTTGAGCCATGAACTCGGCCTCGCAGACTACTTTCTCTCCCACGAAGGCGAAACCCTTGACCACAGCGCAGCCACGTCTGATCTCGGTAGCCAGTGACACACTCAGCAGCAGTGTGTTGCCGGGCACGACCTTCTGGCGGAACTTCACGTTGTCGATCTTCAGGAAGTAGGTGCTGTATTTCTCCGGATCCTCGAGGAAGTTGAGCACCAACACACCGGCTGCCTGGGCCATCGCCTCTACCTGGAGCACACCGGGCATCACGGGCTCCTGGGGGAAGTGTCCCTGGAAGAAGGGCTCGTTGACGGTGACATTCTTCACTGCCACACAGTGACGGCGGTCGATCTCGATCACCTTGTCAATGAGGAGGAAGGGATAGCGGTGGGGGAGCAATTTCTTGATACCGTTGATATCGATGATAGGATCTGCTCCGGGATTATAGACGGGAGCCTGCACCTGATTGTGTTTCAGCTCCTTGCGAATCATGCGCGCAAATTTGGTATTTACGGCGTGGCCCGGGCGGATAGCCACTACACGTCCTTTCAGAGGACGACCGATGAGTGAGAGGTCTCCGATGACGTCCATCAGCTTGTGGCGCGCGGGCTCATTGTCCCACTTCAAGGGTGTCGGGTTGATATAGCCGAGCTTGTTGAGGTGCATATGGGGCACTCCGACCATGTCGCAGATAGCGTCAATCTGCTCCTGCTCGATAGGCTCGTCATAGATGACTATGGCATTGTCAAGGTCTCCACCCTTGATCAGACCACCCTGAAGCAGCTGGGCGATCTCACGCACGAAGACAAACGTGCGGGCGCTGGCCACCTCGCGGTTGAAGTCTGCCAGATCATCGAGCACTGCAAACTGATTGGGGAGCACGGGTGAGTTATATTCGACCATCACCTCAACGCTGAATCCCTCGTCAGGATAGGCCATAAAGGTTGCGCCGGTCTTCTCGTCGCGCAATACGGTCTTCTGCTTTATGATATAATAGTCTTTCTCGGCCTGCTGCTCCTGTAGGCCTGCCCCCTCGATGCCCTCCACGTAGGGGAGTGCGCTCCCGTCGAGTATGGGAAGTTCGGGACCGCTGACCTCGACGACGCAGTTGTCGATACCGGCGGCATAAAGGGCTGCCAGGGCATGCTCTACGGTACTCACACGCACATCCCCCTTACCGAGGACTGTGCCGCGGACAGTATCGACTACATTATCTGCGAGAGCGGCGATTACGGGCTGATCTTCAAGGTCTACACGCTTGAAGTATATACCTGTGTTCTCGGCTGCCGGAGTGAAAGTGGCTTCGAGTTCCAGGCCGCTGTGAAGACCTTTACCCTTTACGGTAAAGGGTCGTTTAAGGGTGAGCTGGTTCATTTTTTATATCTTCGTTTTTTGTTATTTCTCTTTTGAGGCTATTTTCTTTTCGAGTTCGGCTACCTGACGGTTGAGCGCAGCGAGACGGGAGACATAGACGAGGTTGCGTGCAAACTCTCCACGGGGCACCGCGGGATAGCCCATCAGGGCTTGACGGTCTCCGACATTGTTGGGAATACCCGATTGGGCACCAAACATATTGTCTGAGCCCACGCGTATATGACCTGCGAAGCCACACTGGCCGCCGACCATATTGCGGTCGCCTATGTGAGTGCTTCCGGCGATACCGGTCTGAGCAGCGAATACATTATCACGACCTATGGTGACATTATGGGCTACCTGGATGAGATTGTCGAGCTTTGTGCCGCGTCCGACCACCGTACTGCCGAATGTCGCGCGGTCTACCGTAGTATTGGCTCCGATCTCGACATCATCCTCTATTATGACGTTGCCGATCTGAGCTATCTTCTCATACCCTCCCTCCTTGGGAGCAAAGCCAAACCCGTCGGCGCCGATTACGGCTCCTGAGTGGATGATGCAACGGGCCCCGATGTGACACTCCTCGTATATGCGGACACCGGCACGAACGACGGTGCCGTCGCCTATGACACATCCGTCGCCGATATAGGCATGAGGATAGATGCTGACACCGCGACCGAGCCTGACATCACGGCCGATATATGCGAAGGCACCGATATATGCATCCTCGGGCACCTCCGTCCCCTCGCCGACGTGGGAGGGTGTCTCGACACCCTGCGGACGGGGACGCTGAGCGCTGACCATAGCCAGCAGCGAGGCTAATGTAGCGTAAGGATCATCCACGCGTATAAGCGCGGGGACACCGGGAGCCTGCCGCTTGGGAGCTCCGGGCTCCGGGATTCCGGGCTCAAAGTCAGTGGCCACCAGCACTGCAGTGGCGTCGGTGGAATGTATATAGTGGGCGTACTTGGGATTGGAGATGAAGGTGATCTGGCCGCGACCCGCCTCCTCTATCTTGGCGAAACCCGTGATGACCGCTTCGCTGTCTCCATCCACTTTCCCCCCGACGAGCGAGGCTATCGCTCCGACTGTTGTCTGCATAATGGTCGTTAGCTTAGGAAATTTTTTGCAAATATCGTCATTTTTTCGGAGACTATAGCAATTTTACCCCCATAAACGACACCCGGACCCCTCCGGAAGGGGGAAAAATCATATTTTTTCCACATCTTCCCCTTTTTTTTCGCTCGTTACCAAAAAAAATCACTACATTTGCACCGGAAAACAAACATAACCTGTATAACATCCGAATCAATGGAAATCTCACACATCGAACACATCGGCATTGCCGTTCCCAATCTGGCAGAAGCCATCAAGTATTATCAAGAAGAACTCGGCCTGAAGTGCTACAAGCAGGAAGTATTCGAG
>CAMWHX010000091.1 GCA_947174155.1 uncultured Porphyromonadaceae bacterium | reverse complement strand
CCCAAAATCGTGAGGTGGGTAATAAGATCCTGGAGGTTAAAGGTCTCAAAGCGAGCGTAGATGGTGAAGTGCTCTTCAATGATGTCAATTTCCAGATCGAAAAAGGTGACAAGGTAGCTTTCCTGAGTCGTGACCCTCGTGCTATGACCGCCCTCTTTGAGATCATTATGGGCAACCGCAAGGCCGATGCCGGAGATTATGAATGGGGACAGACCATCACTACCGCCTATCTCCCGCTTGACAACAGCGCCTTCTTCGAGACAGATCTCAACCTCGTAGACTGGTTGTGTCAATATAGCAAAGACTCCTCTGAGATATACCTGAAAGGTTTCCTCGGCAAGATGCTCTTCAGTGGCGAGGAAGTGCTCAAAAAAGCAAGTGTGCTTTCCGGTGGTGAGAAGATACGTTGCATGATCGCACGCATGATGCTGACCGATGCCAACACTCTGGTTCTCGACTCCCCCACCAATCACCTCGACTTGGAGTCAATCCAGGCCTTCAACAACACTCTCCAAAATTTTAAGGGTGTCATCCTTATGGCCTCTCATGACCACGAATTCATTCAGACAGTCTGCAACCGTGTCATCGAGCTGACGCCCAACGGTATCATCGACAAGATGATGGACTACGATGACTATATCACCGATGATAAGGTCGCCGCTGCCCGTGCCCGTCTCTATAATGATCCCGCCTGAGATATAATCCCTAAGGCCCCATATAACAAAAAATGATGTATTAACGACATCAAAATAAGCAACTCATGGTAAAGCATATAGTATCATTCAAGCTTCGCGGCAACGAGGGTGAGCGTCATCAGGCTGCCGAAGCCTTCCGCGACGCACTTATGGCCCTCCCGGCCCAAATCGATTGTCTACGCGCTATGGAGGTGGGCATCAATGAGAATCCCGCAGAGGAGTGGGATATAGTCTTGACCGCCACTGTCGACACAATGGCCGACGTAGAGACCTACGCCAAGCATCCTGCCCATGTGGCTGCCGCAGCCATTATCGCCCCGCTGCGGGAGGCCCGTGCATGTGTGGACTATACCTGCTGAAATGCATCAATGCGTCCCTGTCTTCTTTCGCAGACGGGGACGCATTATATAATTCGGGCTACTGTGGTGGCGGCAACCCCGCCTCACAAAGGATTATGACCTAATTTGACGGCGGTGATCCAGGCGGGACGGAAGGTCAGGCACACGGGGGTGTCGGCTTCTGCCGGTGTCAAAGCGCGAAGCAGGGCGCGAAGGGTGGCGGGATTAGAGGCAGAGCCTCCGACTCCGGTGCGACGCAGATGTATCAACGCTTCGCGAGCTGTGGGAAAAAGCAACGTTATCTCATCCGTTTTCACCTCAGCTTCCGGAAAATATTTCATGACCATCTCAGTCAGTTCTCCGACGCTGCAATAGGGTATCGGTGTCGGCCTGATACCATCCAGTTCCGACAGATTCCCGGTGACAAAGGAGCTGACTGCCAGTTGTCCTCCCGGACGCAATATCCGTTTTGCATTAGCAAAAAACCGCTCCGGATCGACAAACCACTGAATAGCCGATGCCGACACGATCATATCAAACGATTCCGCCGGCACGGTGTCCATCCATCTCTCGGCATCACCTACGGCATACTCTTCACGGCGCGCAATCCCAAACTCATCCAAGGGGCGGCATAGATCTATGAATACTGCCTCCTCAACCTCAACCCGCACGGAATACATTCTCGTAAACAATCCCGCTCCGGCACCGATTTCCAACAATCGTTCTGCTCGCGACCCGAAGGGTATCATATCGGTCAATCGACCGGCTATGATCCTCTGCGCCGTGGCGTGATCATTGTAGGTCGTCAGGGCATCGCGAAACTTATCTCCCACCCTCTCGGGTCGCGGGAGTGTCCA
The DNA here is from genome assembly GCA_947174155.1 of uncultured Porphyromonadaceae bacterium. Next base: position 2,930 of record CAMWHX010000091.1, on the reverse strand, counting down.
ATCCACGATCTTTCGTAGAGCGACATAATGTCCCCCGGACAATTTGACAATTTCCGGACCGGACAGTTTACCATCCTCCGAATACCGCTGTCTCACTTCCTCCCAGTATCGTCTCTGCGAGTCAGCCGGTATGATTTTGTCATCTTCGGATATGAAAACCCGTCTCCATCGGAGACCTCCGCCATCGGTGACGGGGGGAGCAGCGGATATGGCGCGCAACTGCGCTTGCAAGGACTCTATATCCGGTTCGGGATCAAGACAGGGCATTATACTCTGCATCTCCTCGGATGAGATGACCATCCTTCGGCGAAACTTTGCCAGAGAGCGTGGATTAAGCCCGCGTAGAGTCCCCTCAAAGATAGCAGGTGCAAGACCTCTCTCCTCGTCAACCGGGACACCGGTTCCGTTGAGCGCATATGCGGCCGTCACGCGGAGATCGCGTAGTGTGTGCATTGCTGCGAAGACTCCGAATGACCACGCATAGACCATCACTGTCAGATAGTGCTTCCTCCACTCTTCGGCTACCTCCTTCGGCAGATTCAACGATGTGTAGGAGTGGCACACGGCCACATCCCACCCTTCGCGAGTGATATCGCCATAAAGCTCCGGTCCGGTGCTCCACCCCGCAAATATCACTATCAGACGTGTGTTACCCTCTTGACGATTGAGAAAGTCAACTATCATGATTCTTGAAAATTACATAGCCCTCCGGGCACCTCGGTGTTTACACTTCCTGTGAGCGCAGGCCTCATCACAGAGACCAACGGCTCCAAAGTCTCCCGGTCCAACGCCGCGGAGAGTGAAAACCGCAACCTCTCCCCCCCCGGTGGCACTGTCGGACGCCTGATCGGCAGACAGTCATAACCGGCTTCTCTGACGTTAGTAGCCAGCGCCACCGCTGACTCGGCCGTACCGGTTACGAGGGGAACTATTTGGGATTCACTTCCCGTCGGACGCCCCGTGGCCTCGGCAATGGCGTCTCTGAACCATCGGCTGAGATCGTGCAGATGCTCACGCTCCTCATGCATCGAAACGGCCCGCAGCAGCATCTCCCGACTCCATGCGGCTGTCACCGGCGGGATAGCAGTCGAGAAGATAAGTGATCTCGAACAGTTGACCATATACTCCCGCCACTCCCTGTCGCATATCACAAACGCTCCGTCGGAAGCCAGCGCCTTACCGAAGGTTCCGATTATGAAGTCGGTCTCAGACACGGTTCCCACCTCCTCGCTCAGACCAAGTCCACGCAGTCCGCGCACTCCGACTGCGTGCGCCTCGTCGACATAAAGCAGCATCTTCGGGCGACTCCTGCGGAGGGAGACAAGCGACTGCAAAGGTGCAGTATCTCCATCCATACTATAAATCGATTCGACTACGACAACTATGAAGGGGGCGCTATCTTCATACTTGTCGAGTAGTCTCTCCAATCCCCGGATGTCATTGTGTCTGAATCTCTCAAACTTGCATCTCCCCGCCGCCAGACCGTCATATACCGAGGCGTGAGCAAGACGATCGGTGAGTATTATCCCGCCGGCGGCTCCAAGGGCCGAAATGAGCCCGACGTTGGCATGGTACCCTGAATTATACAGCAGTGCCGGGCGTCCGTAAAGTCCTTCCAACGTCTCCTCCAGCGCCCCGTATTCCTCCTGCCTACGCGAGAGGAGACGAGAGGCCGAAGAGGTCCAGGAGTGACGCCGGGCGAGTTCGGAGCGCAGTGCATCAAATTCACCCTGCTCCATCCTCGCACCCAATCCCAGGTAGTCGTTGGAGACCAAATCAACCATACCTTTCACCTCTCCCTTCAATTTAAAGATTGATTTATCAATCTTCGAGGAGGAGGGAATGACGCGGAGATTACCCGTCAGCCGACGCTCTTCGAGTGCCTGCGAAATTATCTCAGGCACCCGCGGAGTCATATCGGGAGTCTCGCCTACAGTCACAGTGGTCTCCGACTCAATCACGTCCGGTTTCGTAGAGTTCATATACTATTTCAAGTAGGGCCTCACAGAGGGTCTCTACCTGCTCGTCACTGACGGCAAGATAGGGGGGCATAAGATATGCATTGTGGCCGAAGGGGCGTATCCAGACCCCGCGCTCCACACACTTCTCCTGAAACGGCCCGACATCTACCCAATCTTCCAGCTCAAGCACACCGATACCTCCGAGCACTCTCACATCGCGCACACACTTCCAGTCTCGCGCTCTTTCAAGTCTCTGACGCATTATGGCCTCGATCTCGCCGACACGCTTCTTCCAGTCGGATTCGAGGAGGAGTTTTGTCGAGGCGACAGCCACGGCGCAGGCGAGAGGATTGCCCATGAAGGTGGGACCGTGCATGATGCACTTCGCCTGCGAGGCAGATATTCTGTCGGCGACCTCAGCCGTCGTGGCCACGGCGGCAAATGACATGAATCCACCCGTAATAGCCTTTCCGAGCAGCATAATATCGGGTGTCACACCGGCGTGCTCGCACGCAAAAAGCTTACCGGTTCTTCCGAATCCCGTCGCTATCTCATCGAATATCAGTATGATGCCATATTGATCACATTTCTTCCGAAGTTCACGCAGATACTGAGGATGGTAAAACCACATTCCTCCGGCTCCCTGCACTATCGGTTCCAATATGACGGCCGCCAGACGGTCGGCGTTCTCATCAATAAGTCTTGCCATCGACTCGAAATCAGCCCGGTCCCACTCCTCTCCGAACCGGCACTGTGGTCTGGGAGCAAATAGTCGGCGCGGGAGTGCCTCACCGAAGGCTCCGTGCATCCCTGTGACGGGATCGCAGACCGACATGGCGTTCCACGTGTCTCCGTGATATCCGCCACGTATAGTCGCCACATCCGTCCGCTTGGGATCATCGGCAGCCTGCACAGCCATTTTGAGCGCCACCTCCGTAGCCACTGAACCGGAGTCGGCATAGAAGATAT
>CAMWHX010000090.1 GCA_947174155.1 uncultured Porphyromonadaceae bacterium | reverse complement strand
TGGACACCCCGGGATCCAATCATCTTGGAGTCCACAGCAAGGACAACCGTTTTCATCTCACCATCTGCGGCTATGCCAAAGTCACAGCCGGGTATGACTTCGGCTCTCCGGTCGACAACCCCAACTCCCTGATCGTCGCCGACATCCCCCTCTCGACCCCTCCCGGCGACCGGAGTGCCTTCAATCTGAGCGCGATGCAGTCGATGATCTACTTCAACTTCGTCGCCCTGCCGGGAGACCTCAACCAGGTCGGGGTATTCCTCGGTATCAATCTTCTCAACAACTACGCCCCGCAGATTCAGTTCGCTTATCTGAAATATCGCGGACTGGAGGCGGGCTATGACTATTCGACCTTCTCCGACCCGGATGCCGGCGCCCCTACCATCGACTACGAGGGGCCGAACGCCTTCACGGCGCAGCAGACCTCGCTGATCAGCTATACCCGTGCTGTCGGGCCTCACTGGACATTAGGGGGTGGTATCGAGAATCCTGTCTATTCCGTGACCGCAGGATCGGAATCATCCTCCGTCAGGCAGCGTGTCCCCGATATCCCGGTATTTGCCCGCTATTCCTGGTCAGACGACGCATGGATCCGCGTATCGTTTGTGGCTCGAAACCTGATGTATCGTAATTTCCTGTCGGAGCGCAATGCAGACCGCTTCGGCTGGGGTGTGCAGCTATCCGGCAAGACACCCCTTGCCGGAGGTCTCACCGCCTTCTGGCAGGGTGTGTACGGATGCGGAGTGGCCTCCATGTTTCAGGACCTCGCGGGCCTGGGACTTGACATGACTCCCGATCCGGAGCATCCGGGCCACCTCACTCCCGTCAAGGCGTGGGGTGGATACGCCGGACTACAATATGATTTCAGCAAATCCCTCTACTGTTCCGCTACTTATTCACACGTACGTACCTACGCTCCCCGATACGCCTCTCAGGCTGAGGAGGCCACACCTTGGGACGCACAATACCGCTACGGCCAATACGCAGTCTGCAACCTCTTCTGGAACATCACCGATGCCCTCCAGACCGGCGTGGAATACATCTACGCCCGCCGCGTAGACTACAACGGTGCGCAGGCCCACGACAACCGTCTCCAAGCCATGGTCCAGCTGACATTCTGACTGTCACCGGATAACGCTCTCAGCGCAAATCAGACCTTATCATGAAGCCCGGGTTGCAAACGGTATCTGAAATTGGAGTTGCGCTCCGTGGCCGGATTGTTGCCAACGGCATATCGCAGAGCCTCCTCCTCACCGACAAGTACACACAGGTCCGTCGCACGACTCACTCCGGTGTAGAGCAGATTACGATATAGCATCGGCTTATGTGCCATGGTGACAGGAAAAATCATGTGTTTCACCTCCGATCCCTGCAGCTTGTGGACCGTCGTCGCGTATGCCAATACCAGTTCGCTGAGATCAGCACGCCCATACGTCGACTTGCGGCCGTCGGAATATGTCACCTCCAGCGTCTGGGTCTCGGGATCTACAGCCGTTATACGCCCCGTCTCGCCGTTATAGACACCGCGCTCGCGTGAATTGGCCGTCTGCATCACGGGATCACCGAGACGCATGACGGTACCCCCGCGGCGCAGGGCCGGGCCCGCCGGATTGAGACGCTCCTGCAGGTCGATATTGAGCTGCCGCGCCCCTAACGGACCAATCTGCTGGGGTGTCACCACTAATATTTCAGCAGAAGAGACACCGCGAGAAGCGGGCAGTTCCTCGGTCATGAGCGAGATTATACGGTCATGAATACTTTTTGGAGACTCCTCGGCCACTATCATCAGATCCCGGTCCGGAGCCGTTTCGGGCATCTCTCCCGCATTTATGGCACGCGCACCGGATGCTATAAGACTACCCTCCCCCTGTCGGAAATTCTCGTTGAGATGCGCTACAGGCACCGTCCCGGATGCGATAAGGTCGCGAAGCACGTCCCCGGCTCCGATGGCCGGCAACTGGTCGGCATCCCCGACCATAATCACGCGGGTGCCGGGACGCAACGCCTCCAGCAGGTGATTGAACAACACCTGCTCCATCATGGATCCCTCGTCAATCACAAGGACATCGGTGTCTATGACCCGTGTGTCATATCCATGTCCCTGCACGTACCCGAGGAGTCTGTGTATGGTCGAGGCCTCACGACCGGTCAACATCGACATCCTCTTGGCGGCCCTCCCCGTCGGTGCGCACAGCGTCACCCTCTTCCCCTGCTTCTCCAGTATATCTATCACCCCTCGCAAAACAGTGGTCTTACCTGATCCTGGTCCACCTGTCAATACCGAAACGGGATTATCCAGCGCCATACGTATGGCACTCCTCTGCATAGGGGAGTATGTATGACCCCGACCGTCCGAATCCGGAATATCACCCTCAGCGACCGGTGTGACGTCTGTCTCTGTCAGAGCTCCCAGCCTCCTGGCCCCCTCCTTCTCCGCTTTATAGAAGACCGGCAGATACAGCCCTCCACGGCTGCTGACCAATCGACCCGATTCCACGGCAGCAGCTATAGCCTCTCTGACAGCAGCCCTGTCCACTCCGGTCATCGAAGCCGCACGCTCCACGGCATCCTCGGGAGTCGCGAAGAGATGTCCCTCCTCGGAGGCATGTTTCACGGCCGTGACCAATGCACCCTGAAGGCGACGGATATCATCCGATGCAATGCCAAGCTGACGTCCGACCTTGTCGGCTGTAAAAAATGAAAGTTGCCACACATCCTCCACCATCCCGTAGGGATCATTCAGTATCACCTCCCGGGTGCGCCTGCGATACCTGTCGAGTATCCGCTCTATGTACATATCGCTGACTCCACAGGAATAGAGAAAGACTATCACCCTCCAGTCATCCGGCAACTCCCTGAGACTCCCGGCAGCAGACGCGAGACGCGCCTCTCCGACACCTTTTATCACCGGGAGGGGGTACGACTGGTCCCTGAGACGCTCTATGGCCCCGACACCGAGGGCATCCGTGATTCTTCCGGCATAAGCCGGACCTATACCGCTGACACGGTGACCGGCGAGAAACTGTCTGACTCCCTCAACCGTCACAGGAAGACCGGTCGCGGCTTCTGTATGCTTCTCTACGGTAGCTTGAGTGTTTTTCATACCCTTAGAACGGCAACCCGGACCTCCGGGTTCAGCTTCGGACGATGAGGGAGCTCTAAAAATTAGTGTCAGCATATATTCTATATTTACCGGAAAAAAGTTAACTTTGCAAGATAAAATCCCAGTCGTTATGAAACATAGTTACCGGAACGTATATCCCATAGGCATTCAGAATTTTGCCAAACTCCGAGAGAACGGATACATCTATGTGGACAAGACAGCTATTCTCTACCCATTGGTCGAGAAGGGAGGATATTTCTTCTTATCGAGGCCAAGACGATTCGGTAAGAGTCTGTTGATTTCTACGATCGAAGCCTATTACGAGGGACGCCGGGATCTCTTCAGGGGTCTCGCCATTGATTCACTGACCGAAGATTGGCAGCCTCATCCCATAATGCATCTTGATCTGAATACCGGTGACTACAGGTCAGCGGAAAGTCTGTTGGAGGTTCTGGACAAGACTGTCTCGGGATGGGAGAGGACATATGGATGTGAGAATCATGACTGGAGCATCGCGTTGAGATTCGGTGAGGTTATAGAACAGGCATACCGAAAGACGGGAAAGGAAGTGGTCGTGCTCATCGACGAGTATGACAAACCTTTGCTGAGCGCGGTTGAAGACCAGGTGCTGGCCGAGGAATTCCGTAGCATCTTGAAGGCCTTCTATTCCAATCTCAAGACGAAGGACAGATACATAAAGTTAGCGATGATAACGGGGGTAGCACGTTTCAGCAAGGTGTCAATATTCTCTGACCTCAATAACCTCCGGGATATATCTTTCTCAGAGCAATTCGCTGCTATCTGCGGAATCACCGCTGAGGAGATACGTGATTGTTTTGATGAGGGAATACAAAATCTCTCAGAGAAATTCGGGATACCCCGCCAGGTAGTCATGGATGAATTGCGCAAAAACTACGACGGCTACCATTTCGCCAGAAAGTCACCCGATATCTATAATCCCTTCTCACTGCTCAATGTCTTTGCAGATGAAAATTTCAGATCTTATTGGTTCGATACGGGGACACCGACATATCTCGTGAAAATTATCGAGAAAGCGGGCTTACCGGTGGCCGAACTCTCAGGATATGAAATCAAGGAGAACCGTCTGGAGACAACGGGGATTCTCTCCGGAGATCCGGTTCCGGCATTTTTCCAGTCGGGATACTTGACCATCAAGAGTTATGACCCCGTTTTCAAGACTTATACACTTGACTATCCGAATCAGGAAGTGAAAGAGGGTTTCATTGACTTTCTGGTGCCTTACTACCTTGCCAAGACGACAGGCACAGGAGGCCACTTCAATGTGAAGAAGTTCGTCAATGCTGTCGTACAGGGAGATGCGGAGGGGTTCATGGTGCTCCTTGACAGCCTGATAGCCAATGTGCCCTATTCCGAAAAGGGTACCGGTGAAGATCATTTCCGCACGGCGATATACATGCTCTTCACGCTCATGGGGTATCATACACACATGGAAGACCGTATGTCTACAGGACGCATGGACCTGACAGTGGAGACAGATGATTATGTATATTTATTCGAATTTAAAATCAACAAATCAGCCGAAGCAGCGATAGAACAGATTCGGCAACGTGAATATTGGCGTAAGTTCATGGCTTCCGGAAAGGTTATCTTTCTTATTGGCGCTAATTTCGATACAAGAACGCGCAAAATTGATAATCAGATGATAGAAGTTGTTTAAGGCCCCATCCCCTAATTAACGAAGGTTAAATATGGATG
>CAMWHX010000089.1 GCA_947174155.1 uncultured Porphyromonadaceae bacterium | reverse complement strand
CGGCCTGGCCGAACGCGGCTCCGATGCTAAGGAGTCGATAACGTTCACGATAACTCCTATGAGCTGATCCTCCGCGGGTATGGCAGCGTCGAAGGTAGTGGCAGTGGTCTCCGCTATACGTTTGCCGTCGCGGATGATGACATAGTGGTTGATATACTCAATGGGATTCCAGGTCAGTTGAGTCCCTTCGAGCCATGCGATGGGAGTGAGGGGGGCCTTGGCGTTGGGCACATTGTTGACCTTCAACGGCTGAATCTCGTTGTCGGCCATTACGATATGCACTTTCAGAGGCTTCTTGGCCTTGGAGGCCTGCTTCGCGGTGATTACAGGTTCCTGCTCGCGGCCATCGACAGTAAAGGACTTGATACGGTCGCCGTAACCCTCGATGGTGATATCGAGCTTGGCGCCGCGATAGTCGAAATTATCCAGAGTACGGGTTGCGGCCATAGCCTTCGGTACGAAGGGGTGGAAGGCCAGAGCGTCACGCTGAAAATCTATGCCGAAGAGAATCTTATGGGTCAAGGCCAGATTGCCGCTTAGACACCAGAGCATGTTGGAGGAATTGAGCTCGGTGGCAATGTCACCGTTGTCAAGATTAAAGTTCTCCTTATTAGTCGCGAAGAGGGCCGCCGGGCGGAACACGGAGCCGATAGCCTCCATAACCCCCTGCTCGTTGCCCGCCTTGGCGTTGGCCAGACCCCACCAGGCCCCCACCCAGGGCCAGAGCGAGTTGTTGTGGTATGCCGGCATGTCGGCAATCTGAGGGTAGAAGATAGCGGCGCCGAAGGGGGTAGTGGGATTATTCTCAGTCACAGTGCGGGCACGCTCCGGATCAGCCACGTCCCACATGATGGCCAGCGACTCGCCGAGAGTCTCCGCGCGGGGATTCATGATCAGGTTATCGCGGCCGTAGAGATACATGCCGTAGTACCCCTTGTCGTCGAGCCACAGCTGATCATTGACAGCCTTCGCCAGAGCGTCGGAGCGTTCCTGAGCCTCGCGGGCCACCTTCTTGTGGCCCAGGGCGTCGGCCATCTCGGCCAGTACGTGCCACGCTTGGGCGTGGACTATGGTCGTGTTGAGGGTCTCGGTCTGATAGACGTCCGCGGTCTGCATCCACTTCGGATGACTCTGCTCGCGCCAGTCGATGAAGGATGTCTCACCTCGCACAAGCCCTGTCTGCGGATCGTAGACGTTTTTCAGATCATCTTCCAGAGATCGCTTCACAATCGGATATATATACTTCAACCACTCGCGGTCTCCCGTCACCTTGTAGACCTCCCAGGCGGCTACCGCCCAGATCTCGCGGTCGGTGCTGACGGGCCAGGCGCCGCCGCTGCCCGTATCCTGGATGATACGCCCTAATGGGTCGACCTTCTTCATCAGCGATATACGTGAGGCCTCAGGCTGCAGATAAGCCATGGACAGGAGGATGGAGTAGCTGACATCGCGCGTCCAGACGCCGGCCCACTCCTTGCCTGTGCGCAGGGTGGTGTCAGGCTCCACGGCGTTGACCATCTCGTCGAGCCCCATATTGTATATAGCCTCGTGCAGGCGATTGGGTGTGGAGAGGCGGGGGTAGGATGAGATATCGTTTTTCAGGCGCCACACCTTGTCGACGGGCATGAAGAAGCCCGGGGTGGCGCTGTAGGTCGACACAATCTCCTCGGCAGAGGGGGCTGTGGCGAAAAACTCCCCCTGAGTGATGGTGTCGCCGTGCCAGGTATAGGCCGGGGTCGCCACTATAACATCTGTCGATGCTCCATAGGCAGCGAGCGAGGCGGCGAGGAGAGTCGGAGTGAGAAAAGCTTTTATCATAGATATCCTGATTTTTGGGTTATACGGGTCACGCAGACCTTAGATGACTACAAAATTAGCCAAAATAGAGCAGAGAAGCAAAGAATATCCTCCAAAGATTTGGATATGTGGCGAGAAATGACTAACTTTAACGACTTTTTTTCAAGATTCTCAACCAAACTTAGATACTGAAACAGTAGATATATAAGTTCTACAACATCATGAAGAAGATCCTACTCACTTTGGCCACGATGATGGGGTTGTGCTCCATCCTTCCGGCCGATGCAGTGCGCGCCAAGCAGGATTTGCGCACTGTGACGCAGCCTGACGGGACTACGCTCAGCGTGAAGACCGTCGGCGATGAATACGCGCACTTTACACTCACCTCGGATGACCGTCTGGTGACCGAGAAAGAGGGGGTATGGTATTACGCCACTCTCAACAATGCCGGGCGTGTCGTAGCCACCGATGTGGTGGCCGGCACCGCCGAGGGAGCAGCCTACCGTGTCGACGGGTCCATGCTCGGACAGGCAGTCAAGCGCCGTGCCGGAGCCATGAAGCGCGCCATATCTCAGAACGGTATGGGACGTTTCACCTCCAACTTCCCGCGCAAGGGGGATATCCGCGGACTGGTGATCCTGGTCGAATACAGGGACTACAAATTCAAGAGTTCCGATCCCAAGCAGTATTTCCATGACCTCCTTAACAAGGATGGGTTTTCGGAGTATGGGGGTACCGGATGTGCTGCTGAGTATTTCCGTGAGAACTCCGGCAATCAGTTCCGTCCCGTCTTCGACGTCCTCGGACCCGTGACTCTGGCCAACAATCGCCGTTACTACGGCGGCAACGATCCGTGGGGCAACGACAAGGCCCCCCAGGATATGGTAGTGGAGGCCGTCCAGGCCCTCGACTCTACGGTAGACTTCTCCGAGTATGATCTCGACGGCGACGGCTATCTTGACAACGTCTTTATATTCTACGCCGGTGAGGGTGAGGCTTCCTCCAATATCGCCGACACGGTGTGGCCCCACTCGTGGGATCTGAGCGAGGCCGGGCAGCAGTTTAAGGTCGACGGAGTCATGGTCGACCACTATGCCTGCACCAACGAGTGGGAGGGGAGCCGTCCCGACGGAGTGGGTACATTCATCCATGAGTTCTCACATGTGATGGGTCTTCCCGATCTGTATGACACCGTGGGGGAATTGCTCTGCACTCCCGGCAACTGGTCGGTACTCGACTACGGCCCCTACAACAACGACGGTCGCACACCCCCCAACTACTCCATCTTCGAGCGTAACGCCATGGGATGGATGGAGCCCGAGGTGATAGACGGGGCTGCTACAATCACCCTCCCCGAGATCTCAGCCTCCAATAAGGGTTATATCATCCGGACCCCGGTCGAGACGGAGTTCTTCCTCCTCGAAAACCGTCAGCAGACCGGCTGGGACAAGTATATTCCCGGTCACGGCATGCTCATCTGGCACGTGGATTTCAAGCAGAGTATATTTGACGACAATGTAGTCAACAATACCGCCTCCCATCAGTATGTGGAGATCGAGAAGGCCAGCGGAGTGGTCAACGGCAAGACAGAGGCTGACATGGCCGGCTGGGCATGGCCCGGTACGACCGGGGCTGTCACTTTCACCGATGACACCAAGCCCTCGATGAAGACCTGGAACGGTACGCGGCTCGGCCTCCCCATCACCGATATCGCAGAGAAAAACGGCGTCATTACCTTTAATGTAGATGGTGGCGCCACTCTGATCGACTCCCCTGTGGCCCTATCACCGGAGCGTGTGGGTAGTGATTGGTTTGAGGCTGCCTGGCAGTCCGTAGATGGTGCGACTGACTACGCCCTGACAGTCATGGCTACCGTCGACGGAGCCGGTGAGGAGAAGATGACCAACAATATGGGGAGTGGCTCCGGCCTGAAACTCCCGTCCGGATGGTCGTCGAGCGTAACCGATGTCTACACCACCGCCGGCAACTACGGCGAGGCTTCCCCTTCGCTCAAACTTGCCAAGACCGGTGCGTATATCCAGAGCCCGGAGTATGATGCCGACATTAAGGGTATATCTTTCTGGTATAAGGGTCAGCAGAGCGACGGGAGCACTCTCGATATCACCGGTATCAAGGGTGACGGCTCGGAGATCAACCTCGGAGTGCTGATACCCGCCAAGAATGCCGTGGATACATATTCCCTCACGTCAATTCCCGCCGGTGTGCGCGCCGTGCGCCTGACCTACACCAAGAGTAAGGGTAATCTGGCAGTCGACGATATCGTCATCACCATCGGAGGAGCCTCCACGGAGGTTGTGCCCGGTTATGACGCCAAGTCGAGTCGCGGTGCCCTCTCGATGATGGTCACGGGTCTGGATGCTTCCAAGAGGACCAAGTATTCCTACTTCGTCACCGCGACCGATGGCGAACATGTGTCGCGCAAATCGAATACCGTCGAGGTGTCGATGTCGACCAACGTAGTCGAGGTGATCACAGCGGAGGATATACACGTCAACGGGCGCACGATCCTCAGCGTCGGTGAGCCTTTCAGCGTCTACGATATCGCAGGGCGTTGTGTGGCCCGCGATGTGAAGAGCTTTACCGCCGGCGAGGCCGGTGTCTACGTCCTGCGTGCAGGAAACGGCGCCATGAAAGTCAGCGTGCGCTAAATAAAGTTAAAGAGGCCGGGGGGATGATGATTCCGACGAACCATCATCCCCCCGGCTCGTGTTATAACTCCAAATGACCGACGTCGGCTTTATCCCCGGCGTCGGTCATATGTAATGCTATATTCTTACCAGTATGGAATTCAAATTACATTTCGACCACTACAACATCAATGTTGCCAACCGCGAGCGCAGCATAGATTTCTACAAGAAGGCACTCGGCCTGAAGGAGACCGGCAAACATATAGACGGACCGGATGGAGCCTTTACCATCGACTATCTTGGTGACGACACCACCGGGTTCCGTCTTGAGATCACCTGCCTGCGCGATCATCCCGAGAAGTATGATCTCGGAGAGAACGAAACGCACCTCGCCCTCCGTCTGAATCCGGGTCAGGACTATGAGGCCCTGCGAG
>CAMWHX010000088.1 GCA_947174155.1 uncultured Porphyromonadaceae bacterium | reverse complement strand
ATAGAATAGAAGTTTCCTAAACTTTAGATAGGGGTTCGATTCCCCTCGGAGGTACTCCCCGACACCCGGCAAGGGTAGCCGGACAGCTGACACCCGGCAGGGGGGGGAGGCTTACTAACCTCGTTTAAAACCAAACTGACTGTATATAGCATCATTATGACATTTAAGACTGTTCTTTCACTCGCGGCTTTGTCGCTGCCTCTGCTGGCATCGGCCCGCCCCGCCACTCCCGAGGTGCTCCGTCTCCACAATCCCGACGGCAGCGTCGTGGAGGCACGTCTGCACGGCGATGAGTTCTTCAGCTATACCACTTCGGCCGACGGCCTCTCCATCATGGAGGTCGACCAGGCCGGTTTCTGGCGTCCCGCCGTGCGCGACGGTCGCCTGCTTCGCCCCGTCGAGAGTGACCTCAACCTGCTCCGCAGTGAGGCCAACATCGACGAGGTGGCTCTCAACGCACGTATGCAGCGCATGGCTCCTCTCAACAGTGAGGGGCGCTCCCTCTTCCCCACCATCGGCACTGAGGTCCACTCCCCTGTGGTGCTTCTGGAGTATGCCGACACCAAATTTACAGTACCCGATATCCAGAAAGCTATCTGGAAACTCTGCAACGAGGAGGGATACAGCGACTACTACGCCCACGGCTCCGCAGCTGACTACTACCGCTCCGTATCGGGTGGCCGCTTCAACCCTATCTTCGATGTCTACGGCCCCGTCCAGCTGCAGCATAACTCCGTCTGGTATACCGGTGGCGATGATCCCTCCCTTCCGGGCTCCGGCAAAAATGCCCGCTTCTGCGATGCTATCTACGAGGCGGTCACCTGGCTGGATGCCAATACCGACATAGACTTCTCCATATATGACTATGACGAGGATGGGAAGATTGACAACATCTTCTTCTTCTATGCCGGCCACGGTCAGGCAGACACGCTCAACAAAAACTACATCTGGCCTCACCAGGGTGATTACACTCAGCATGTAGTGTATATGGGGTATCCCCCAATCATCGTAGACGGCAAGGAGATGGCTACCTACGCCTGCTCCAACGAGCTCGACGGCAATCCCCCTCACGGCGAGGCGCAGCCCTTCCTGGACGGTATCGGAGCCTTCTGCCATGAGTTTGCACACGTGCTCGGTCTCCCCGACCTCTACGACACCGCCAACTCCGGCTGTGAGGTTCCCGGCAAGTGGAGCGTCATGGACCAGGGAAGCTACAACGACAACTCTACCTGCCCCCCGACCTTCTCGGCCTACGAGCGCTGGGTCTGCAACTGGCTCGACTATGAGATCGCCGAGAACGGCACTACCTACGAGATCCCTTCGCTGACCTCCGACAACCCCACCGGTGTGCGTATCAGCATTCCCCGACCCGGCACCGGAAAACCCTATCCCGAGTATTTCGTCATGGAGAGCCGCTCTCTTGACGGCTGGGACGCCGCTCTCCCCGACGAGGGCATGCTCATCTGGCGTATCGACTTCAATATGAACGCCTGGGTCGGCAACACCGTCAACACCTACAGCCGTCCCCGCGTGAAGATCATGGCCCCCAATGTCACGGAGAAGCAGATGACCTGGCCCGGATATGACGGAGCTTACAGTGTCAACTATCCCGGCATCCAGGGTGCATTAGTGGCTCAGAGCAGCTATGCTCCCACCTTCGCAACCTTCCTGACCGACATCACCTGGGACAGTGAGAACCGTACCGCCAGCGTCGGCTACAACCACATGACCACATTCCCCACCCAGACCACCGTGCTTCATGACAACCCCGAAGCAGCCGAGGGTCGTCGCGAGTTCACACTCACCTGGGATGCTGTCGAGGGAGTCGAGGACTATCTGGTGACCGTGTACCGCACCGACCCCAACGGCAAGGAGTGGACCGTAGACGGTCTGCGTGAGTTCAGCGTCGGCAACGCCACCTCCGTCACCGTGCGCAATATCACCGCCACGGCCTGGAATCAGAAGTTTACCGCCTACGTGCGTGTGGCCGACAAGGGTATCCCGGCCAACAAGACCTCCAATATCCTCACCTTCACCCCCAGCGACCTGCCGACCAACGGAGTGGAGACCATCACACCCTCCGAGATGGGTGTAAGCGTCGGACAGGGCTTCATCGAGGCTCCCGCGGATGCTGAGATCTACAACATGGCAGGCACCCGCACCGGACGCACCAACCTCCCCGCAGGCATCTACATCGTCCGCACCGGCAACAAGGCCGTCAAGGTGATGGTACGCTGATAAGATTCTCCCCGAAAAAGCTACAATGTGCTGTCTTTCCCGGCCCCTCGCCGGGGGAGACAGCACTGTTTTAGCTAATAAATGCCAAAAAATTTGGTAAGTAGGGTGAAATTCATTACCTTTGTGCGCTTTTTTAAATTCACGTTGGAAATTGGGCAAGTTTACACAATACAAAGTGCAGTTGGCCGGATTGGCTGACGGACATTATGAGCAGGACTTCGGGATCGACACCACGTTTTTCAAAAACATGGAGAATCCCGACATACTATCGGCCGACATCCATGTGCATATGGACATGGAGAAGAAGCACGAGGCCTATGACTGCACCTTCCACTGCAAGGGGAGTCTGCAGGTGCCGTGCGATCGGTGTCTGGACCCGCTCGATATAGACGTCGACACGACGTATCACATAGTGATCAAGTACGGAGAAGCGTATGACGACGCCTCCGACGACGTGCTGGTGATACCCTATGCCGATGCCTATCTCAACGTCGCTTACCTGCTCTACGACACGATCCTGCTGACGATCCCCCTGCGCCACGTGCACCCGATGGGTAAGTGCAACCGCGCCATGGCCGCTGTCCTGAGCCGCCACGGCGCCCATACCGACGACGAGCAGACAGATGAGGCTATGGCCGACATCGACGCCGCCGGACCCGACGACGAATGAAAGAGTAACTCACAACAGAAGAAAACAATAAAACACAGACTAAAATGGCACATCCTAAACGCAGACAATCACACACCCGCACCGCGAAGCGTCGTACCCACGACAAAGCTCTGATCCCCACCCTGGCCATCTGCCCCAACTGCGGCGCCTGGCACATCTGGCATACCATCTGCGGCGAGTGCGGATACTACCGCGGCAAGCAGGTGCTCGAACAGAAGCACTCCATCTAAGAGAGCCCGCCTGAACTCACATCTACCGGCTCTGCGCCTCTCCTGCTAAGGATCGGCGCAGGGCCGGATTAACACCACCCCTAAACCACGCTATCATGTTGAATGCAATAATCACCGGCATCGCATCTTACGTGCCCGATGACATACTCGACAACGAGATGCTCTCCAAGATGGTCGACACCAACGACGAGTGGATCACCACACGCGTCGGCATCAAGGAGCGCCGCATACTACGTGCCGAGGGTAAAGGCTCCAGCTTCCTGGGCATCAAGGCCGTGCAGAAATTGCTCAACGACACGGATACCCGTCCCGAGGAGATCGATCTGCTTATCTGCGCCACCTCCAACCCCGACTACCGCTTCCCCTCCACAGGCTCCGTCATCGCTCACCAGACTGGTCTGAAAAACGCCTACGCCTATGACATCCAGGCTGCCTGCGCCGGATTTATCGTCACTCTCCAGGCTGCCCGCGCCTATATCACCGCCGGCCTCTACAAAAAGGTCATAGTTGTCTGCGCTGAGAAGATGTCGAGCATGACCGACTATACCGACCGCGCTACATGTCCCCTCTTTGGCGATGCCGCCGCCGCCGTGCTGGTTGAGCCTACCGAGGACACCACCCTCGGAGTGATGGACGCTGAGTTCCATATCGACGGCACCGGACTCCCCCACCTCGTCTACAAGGCCGGCGGATCGGTTAGACCCGCTTCCAAAGAGACCGTCGAGGCGCGTGAGCACTTCATCTATCAGGAGGGGCGCGTGGTCTACAAGAACGCCGTGCGCGACATGCTCACCTCCACACTCTCGGTGATGAAACGCAACGGTCTCACCTTCGAAGATGTAGACTGGCTCGTGCCCCATCAGGCCAACCTCCGCATCATCGAGGCCATCAGCGGGCGTATCAATATCCCCGAGGAGAAGGTACTGGTCAACATCCAGCATTACGGCAACACTTCAGCTGCCTCCATCCCCCTCTGTCTGGATGAATACAAGGATAAGCTCCATCGCGGCGACAAGATCATGATGACCGCCTTCGGAGCCGGATTCACCTGGGGTGCCCTCTACCTCGTATGGGGCATCAACCCTCGCAAGGAGGACTGACCCTCCGATCCATACAACTCGGAATCACATCGCAGACTACGTATACACCGCGTGCAGGCACCACCATATGCCGGCACGCGTCTTGATTTTTCAAACCCTATCACCCGTAAAGGTGTTATTAGAAAGTAGGGAGTGGCACACGTGGTGCCCGCTGCCTGATTTCAAATTATAAAAACCGATACAGTTTAATATTATGGAAGAACAGATCACCGTCACCGATACCGTAGAGAAGCCCCACCGCGCCGGATTCGTCAATATCGTCGGAAACCCCAACGTCGGTAAGTCCACACTGATGAACGACCTCGTGGGTGAACGCATATCAATCATCACATCCAAGGCCCAGACCACCCGCCACCGCATCATGGGTATCGTCAACACTCCGGAGTATCAGATCGTCTACTCTGACACCCCGGGTGTCCTCAAGCCCAAGTATAAGCTCCAGGAGTCGATGCTGGAGTTCTCCGAGGGAGCCCTGACAGATGCCGACATCCTGCTCTACGTCACAGACGTGGTGGAGGACCCGGAGAAGAACAAGGATTATCTTGACCGCGTGGCCAAGGAGACAGTCCCCGTGCTGCTGGTAATCAACAAGGTCGACCTCCTGAAGAGCAACGAGGAGCTGGAGACTATCGTCGAGCGCTGGAAGGCCCGCCTCCCCAAGGCTGAGATA